>DATMUT010000325.1:0-5336 GCA_035563755.1 Novosphingobium sp. | reverse complement strand
GCCGGCGGGCACCGACTGGCCGCCCTTGCCGCACACGCCCACGCCCTCGTCGAGCGCGAGGTCATTGCCGATGCCGGTCACGCGGGTGAGCACGCTCGGGCCATCGCCGATGAGCGTCGCGCCCTTGATGGGGGCGCCGATCTTGCCGTCCTCGACCAGATAGGCCTCGGTGCAGGAAAACACGAACTTGCCGCTGGTGATGTCGACCTGCCCGCCGCCAAAGCTCTTGGCGAAGATGCCCTTCTTCATGCGGGACAGCAGCTCTGCCGGATCGTCGTTGCCGGCGCGCATGAAGGTGTTGGTCATGCGCGGCATGGGGGCATGGGCATAGGATTCGCGCCGGCCATTGCCGGTGGGCGCCACGCCCATCAGCCGCGCGTTGAGGCGATCCTGGATGTAACCCTTGAGAATGCCATCCTCGATCAGCACGTTTTCCTGCGTCGGCGTGCCTTCATCATCGATGGTCAGCGAGCCGCGGCGGCCCTGTAGGCTGCCATCGTCGACCACGGTGACGCCGGGCGCTGCCACCCGCTGGCCAATGCGGCCCGAGAAAGCGCTGGTGCCCTTGCGGTTGAAATCGCCCTCGAGCCCGTGGCCCACCGCCTCGTGCAGCAGCACGCCCGGCCAGCCCGGCGCCAGCAGCACGGTCATCTCGCCGGCAGGGGCTGCCACCGACTCCAGGTTGATAAGGGCCTGCGAGAGCGCCACGTCGATCGCGCGGTTCCAGGTTTCGGGCTGGAACAGGTCGTCATACAGGCGCCGCCCGCCCATGCCGAAGCTGCCCGTCTCGCGCCGGCCGTTCTGTTCGGCCACGATCGAGACATTGAGGCGCACCAGCGGGCGCACGTCGAGCATGGGCTCGGCATCGCCCCGCACGATCTCGACCACCGACCAGCTGGCCGAAAGCGAGGCCGACACCTGCGCCACGCGCGGGTCACGGGCGCGTGCTGCCGCATCGATCTGTTCGAGCAGCGCCACCTTGGCGGCGAAATCCACCGCGTCGAGCGGCGAGGCATCGGTGTAGAGGTGGCGGTTGGTGAGCACCGGAGGCGCGGCCTTGGGCCCGCGCGCCGGGTCGAGCAGGGCCAGCGTTTCGCCAGCGCGCGCAATCGCGCTGGCCGAAATCTCGTTGGCATGGGCAAAGCCGGTCATCTCGCCCGAGACGCCGCGCAGGCCAAAGCCGGCCTCGCGGCTGTAGTCGGCGGTTTTCAGCCGGCCATCGTCAAAGCCAAAGGCCTCGGAGGCGGTGAACTGCAGGAACAGCTCGCCATCCTCGCACGAGGAGAGGGCGCGGCGCACAAGGCCCTGCGCCTCGTCGGGCGAGAGCTGGCCGGAGCGGTAAAGGAGCGAGCGGGGATCGGCGACGATGGTCATGGCCCCGATATAGGAGCCAACACCGCGTCCGCCAACGCCTAAACCGCCAGTGCCTTAGTGGGCGTGGGCCTCGTCGAGCACGAAGCGCTTGTCGCAATAGGGGCAGTCGACAAAGCCACGCTCGTCAATCTCGAGATAGACGCGCGGGTGGCCGAGCGCCGAGGGCTTGTAGCCGCCGGTGCTGCGGATCTGGCCGGCCCCGTCGCAGGAAACGCGCGAGGTGTGAACGGTGACAGTTTCAGGCTGGTCGGTCATGGGCTTGGCCGATAGCACCGTGCGCGGGCGATTTCCAGCCTTGGCGTTGCAGGGGGTGTTCGCGCGGCGAATCGGTGCTGGGCTGCGGCGGGCCGGGCGCTGATAGATCGAAACCGGATGGGATCGACCGGGGCTGCCGGGGCGGGCAGGCGGGCCATGCGAAGGGCGGTTGCAGGCGGGGCCGCCTTTACCCTTCTGGTTGAGCGATGCGCGAAATTTGGCCGTTTTGCGCTATCTTGTGGTTCTCCCAACTTGCGCGCCGCGCGGATCGGCGTAGGGAGTGCGACAAAATCTGGCAGGTTTGCCATCAAATCGCCTCAAAGCTGGCGGCAAGAAAACTGTTGTAATGCCGAGGCAACATTTGCAGGGTCGTTGACCATATGGTCCTAGCCAATCGAGAGCTGCTGATCTGCGACCTCACCCAGAGCTATGCTCCGGTGGGTGGGGGCGGCGTAAGCACATACCTGCGCGAGAAACGGCGCCACATTCTGGAACGCACGCAGCACCGCCTGCTGCAGATCGTGCCCGGCCCGCGCGACCGCGTGGTCGAGCGCGGGCGGCACATCTGGGTCGAGGTGGGCGCCGAGCAGGTGCGTGGCAGCCCGAACTACCGCTTCATCCTGCGTACCGGCGCGGTTCGCGCGGTGCTGGAACAGTACCGCCCCGACGTGCTCGAATCGCTGTGCCCCTGGGTGCTGCCCTGGACGGCGATCAACTATCGGCGCGCCCATCCCGAAACCGCGCTGGTGGCAGGCTATCACACCGATTTCCCCAATGTGCATGTGCACCGGGTGAGCGAGCAATTGTTCGGTCTGCGCGCGGCCAATGTGCTGCGGGCGATCACGGTGGGCTATGCCGGCGTCACCTATGGCGCGTTCGACCGGCTCTATGCGCTCAACGAGCCGGTGCGCGCGCAACTGGCCGAATGGGGCATCAATCACGTCGACGTGCTCTCGCTGGGGGTCGATACCGAGCTGTTCGGCCCGGCCCGGCGCGACCCGGCCATGCGCGCCAAGCTGGGCCTGCCCGAGGGCAAGGGCCCGCTGCTGATCTATGCCGGCCGCATCGACAACGAGAAGCGCGCCGACCGGCTGGTCGAGATGTTCCGCCGCCTGCCGCGCGAGATGGGGGCGGCCATGGTGCTGCTGGGCGATGGCAAGCTGCGCGACCGGCTGATGGCCGAGACGGCCGACCTGCCGATCGCCATGCCCGGCTTTGTCGACGACCGCGATTTCCTGGCCCGCGCGCTCGCCTCGTCCGACATCTATGTGTCGGCGATGGCGGACGAGACTTTCGGCATTTCGGTGATCGAGGCGCAGGCTTCGGCCTTGCCGGTGGTGGGCGTGGCTTCGGGGGCGATGCCTGCGCGCGTGCCGGCCGGGCTTGGCCTGCTGGGGCCGGTCGACGATGCGGCGGCCATGGCGGCCAATGTGATGCGCGTTTGGAACGGCAATCCGGCAGCCATGGGGGCCGCCGCGCGTGACCATGTGGCCAAGCGTTTCAGCTGGGAGCGCACGTTCAACGCATTGATCAACGATGTGTATGGCGCGGCGCTTGACCGGGCGGCGCAGCGGCGCTCGGGGCGTTTCGGGCTGGGGCTGGGCCATGCGCCCGAACTGGTGCGCGGGGCTGCCTGAAGGCGCTTTATGATGGGCGGGCCGGTTGCGCTGCCGGCCGCCCGCGCTTACACAGCCGCGCATGAGCACGCCCCCTTCTGCTTCGCGCGAGGCATCGGACCTGTCCGCCAATGCCGCCATCTCGATCCGCAATCTGGTGAAGCGCTATGCGCCCGCGGGCGGGCCAGGAAGCGATAGCGAAGGCAAGCTGGCGCTCAAGGGCGTGAGCTTTGACGTGCCGCAGGGGCAGATCTTCGGCCTGCTGGGGCCGAACGGGGCGGGCAAGTCGACGCTGATCAACACCATGGCCGGGCTGGTGATGAAAACCAGCGGGCAGATGTCGATCTGGGGTTTTGATATCGACACGCAGCGCCGCAATGCCAGTCGCGCCATTGGCATCGTGCCGCAGGAAATCGTCTTCGACCCCTTCTTCACCCCCTTCGAGGTGCTGGAAAATCAGGCGGGCCTGTACGGCATCCCCAAGGCCGAGCGCATGAGCGAGCAGTTGCTGGCCGACGTGCACCTGTCGGACAAGGCGCGCGCCTATGCTCGCACCCTGTCTGGCGGCATGAAGCGGCGCCTGCTGGTGGCCAAGGCGATGGTGCATTCGCCCCCGGTGCTGGTGCTCGACGAGCCGACGGCGGGCGTGGACGTGGAACTGCGCCGTCAGCTGTGGGAACTGGTCAAGCGGCTGAACGATGAGAGCGTGACGGTGGTGCTCACCACCCATTACCTCGAGGAGGCCGAGGCGCTGTGCGACCGCATCGCCATCATCAACCACGGCGAGCTGATCGCCAACAAGCCCACCCGCGAGCTGGTCGAGATGGCGCGCGAGAAGGTTGTCGTGCTCACGCTCGATCGCGATGTGGCCAGCCTGCCCGACCACCCCGCCTACATCAAGGCGGCGCGCACCGCCGAGCGGCAGATCGAGATCACCTATAACAAGGACCGCGCCAATGCCGGGCAGATCCTGTCGCTGGTGCAGGCGCAGGGCCTGGGCATTCTGGATGTGACCACGCGCGAGGCTGATCTTGAGGATGTGTTCGTGCGCCTGACCAGCGCAACGCCTCAGGCGGCCTGACCAGCGCCCCGCTAGGCGGGGCGGGGCAGACCGGGGTTACCTGTGTTGGGCGCTTGCGGGCAGGGGACCTGCAGGCGCCTGGCGGTCAAAAGTTCGTGTGTGACTGGTCTTCGCTCGGCTTGGGCAGGAAGAGCGGTTTTTCAGCAGTCGAGAGATGCCAGTCGCTGCGCCAGCCGCCGTGCGCCTTGCGGCGAATCGGCTTGCCGCAATGCCGGCAGGTGCCCACAAAGTTCAGGCCATCCCACTTCACCCGATTGCGGTGAGGGGCGTGCCGGTTGAACAGGCACAGGGGGGACGGGATACGCATCGATCTTCCTCGAATCGCAGGTTTGGGCCTGACCCCGCGAGCGATTGTGCGACAGCAACCGCTCGGCGTTGGTCATGGTGAATTATGTCGATGTTTTTATGTAATTTCCCCTACATGATGATGACAGTGTTTGGCGAGGGGAATTGTGCGTAGCCGGCTCCTTTAACGGTAAATCCGCGTTTAATCAAAATGGTTAATTTTGGGCCAAGGCACCGCGCAGGGGCGAGCGCGCCGGAACAAGCGCGTGACCCTGGCCCATATCGCCCGCAAGAGTGTGGCGGGCGGCTGACTTGCAACGGATGCAACCGTATTTGCCGCAATCGCTACCTTTGCGTGCAGCTAGCGCTTTTCAAACCCGCGCCAATCGGCAAAGCAGCGCACATGATCGCGCCTCTGTCTGCCCGGCCCCCTCGTGGCTGCCGCCTGCTCGCCCGTCCCTGTAGCGCCAGCCTTGTCGCAGGCCGCCCATGAGCGCGGATGTGGTGATTGTGGGCTCGGGCGCGGCCGGGCTGACGGCCGCGCTGGCGCTGGCCGAGAAGCTCAAGGTGGTGGTGCTGGCCAAGGGCTCGCTGACGGGCGGGTCGACCGCCTGGGCGCAGGGGGGCATCGCCGCCGTGCTCGACGCGGGCGACACGTTCGAGGACCATATCCGCGACACGATGGTGGCCGGCGCCGGTCTGAATCGGCAGGAGACGGTGGAATT
>DATMUT010000324.1:0-8404 GCA_035563755.1 Novosphingobium sp. | reverse complement strand
GTCGTAGGTGCCATCGCAGGGCTTGGCGACGGTCGAGCCGCAGCCGATGCCAGTCGTGAAGCTGCTGCCATACGAACCGTTGTTGGTCGAGTAGTTGCCGTTGTTCACAGCGTCACGCTTGTAGACCAGCGCCAGATCGAGGATCTTGACCGGCTCGTACTGGAGACCAACGTTGAAGTAGTGCTGACGCACATCGGCGCCGGCCGCGCTGGCCTGGTTCTGCGCCTTCACCCACTGGTATTCGCCAAACACCGACCACTTCGGCTTGATGTTGTAGTTGCCGAAAACGGTGAAGCCTTCGCCGCGGTCCTCGGTGAGGGTGGCAACGCTGTTCCAGTTCTTGGCGTAGAAATATTCGCCGCCGATGGTGAACTTGGCGTTCTTGAAGCCGGCCATCGCGTCGAAGCGCTGGGCGGTGTGATAGGTGGGGGTGCCCTGCACGGCAGCGCCGCGCTTGCCGGTGTAGCCGCCCACATCGGCGAACACGCCGTTGTAGTTCACGCCGATGCGGCCTTCCACGTCGACGCTCTTGGTGACCTTGACGTTGCGATAGCCGGCGCCGTTGATGACAGCGACCTGATAGTCGACATACTTGCCCAGGTTACCCAGCGCGTGGATACCCCAGTCGGCCGAAGTGCCGTAGGGACCATCGATGATGGTGTTCTCGATGTGGCGGTAGCCGTAGATGTTTTCGTCGTTGGCAACCCAGGGCAGGTCAGCCGAACCGGCGCGAATGGTCAGCGCGGGGCTGAGCTTGGCCTCCATGTAGGCCTTCTTGATGAAGAAGCCACGGCCCACCGGCGAACCGAACGAGGACGGCTGGGCGTAGTCGTAGTTCGAGGTCGAGCCCACCACGTTGCTCACGTCGGTCGTCACGTTGAACGCGAAGACCTTGCTGAAGCGGTGGTCGATGCCGATGTACATGCGCTTGATGTCGAAGCCGGTACCGCTGCCGGTCGTCTTCTGGCCGCTGGCCTGCTGGTTGATGTTGCTGAAGTTGAAGTACATGCGGCCCGAGATCTTCGTGTCCTTGGCCCATGCCATCTGGGTCACGCTCTTCTCGGTCTTGGCCTGGGCGGCCTTGGTCTGGTCGGCAATGGCGATCGCCTTGTCAGCCTTGGTCACGGCAACGGCGGCCTGCTCCTGAGCGGCCTGGGCCTGAGCCTGCGACTGGGCGACCTGGGCCGGGGCAGCGCTCTGCTCGAGCTTGGACTGCAGGGCGTTCAGCTGAGCCTGCATCTGGGCGATCTGCTGCTGGGCCAACTGCAGCTGCTCGTTGCTGGTCATGCCCTGGCTGGCAGCGGCACGGTGGTGCTTCACGGGCGCCTTGGCCTGGGCAACGGCGGGCACGACAAGCGTCATCGCCATCGCGCTCAGCGCGATCGAGGAACGGAACTTCATAGCGGTAAGACTCCCTGTTGATGCGCTTTTCCGCTCGCCAGACCCGGACAGGAGGCGTGCGGACGCGCTTGCCGGACAGGCCCCCGGCAAAGGGATGCCCGGCAGATTGAAAGACCCTCTTCGGCCTGCATGCGTAGCGCGCCCCAAAGGGCGGCATCGCTGCAGGTGATGTGATTTCTTTTAAGAACCCAACGATCAGGTGAATGGCCCACCTGCCGTTGCCGGCGCCCTAGGTGGCCAATGTTACAATCTCGCGTAACCGACCGGATGCGTAGGCAGAATCATCGGGGTGGGAAATGGGCGGGGAGGCTGCAAGAGCGCCTGCCGGCCCGGCGGCTGTGCGGCGCAAATGCCGCGCTTTTCGCCATTTTTGCGGAATCCCTTAATTGGCGGGCCGTTCGCCGCTGCCAAAGTGATGCCGATTTGCCGCGGTTGGCGATTTTGTCACAAAGCCGTAATGTGGGACCGCTAGCGGCCTCAATCAACCGCTAACGACAAATGTGGAGTTCCACGATGTTTCGCAATTTTGTGATTGCCATGGGCGCGCTGTCCATGACCGCCGGCGTCGCTCAGGCCGACACCATCACTGGTGCCGGTGCCACCTTCCCGGCCCCGGTCTACACCGCCTGGTCGCAGTCGTACCGCGCTGCCGGCGGCGACTCGCTGAACTACCAGGCCATCGGCTCGGGCGGCGGCATCAAGAACATCAAGGCGAAGACCGTGGACTTCGGCGCTTCGGACAAGCCCCTGATGGCGGCCGAGCTGAATGCCGCTGGCCTGATGCAGTTCCCCACCGTCATCGGCGGCGTGGTTCCCATCGTCAACCTGCCGGGCATCCGCTCGGGTCAGATCAAGCTGAACGGCGCGCTGCTGGGCGACATCTTCCTGGGCGCCATCCGCACCTGGGACGACGCGCGCATCGCCAAGCTGAACCCCGGCCTGAAGCTGCCCCGCCTGCCGATCACCGTCGTGCACCGCTCGGACGGTTCGGGCACCTCTTTCGTGTTCACCTCGTTCCTCTCGCAGACCTCGCCTGCCTGGGCCGGCAAGGTTGGCGCCAGCGACTCGGTCAACTGGCCGACCGGCCTTGGCGGCAAGGGTAACGACGGCGTCGACGCTTTCGTAAAGCAGACCACCGGCTCGATCGGCTATGTGGAATACGCCTATGCCCGCAAGGGCGGCGTTGCCTACACGCTGGTGCAGAACAAGGTTGGCCAGTTCCCGCAGCCCGACGCTCCGGCTTTCGCCGCTGCTGCTGCCGGCGCTCCCTGGGGCCGTGCTCCCGGCAACTACGTTCTGCTGATCAACCAGCCGGGCGCCAAGAGCTGGCCGATCTCGAGCGCAACCTTCATCCTGATGTACAAGAATCAGGAAAACGCCCAGAAGGCCGCCAACGTGCTCAAGTTCTTCGACTGGGCCTACAAGAATGGCGACGCCGAAGCTTCCAAGCTCGACTACGTGCCGCTGCCCGCTGCTGCCAAGGCCCTGTTCCGCAAGCAGTGGCTCGAGATCAAGGCCGGCGGCAAGCCGGTTTATGTCAGCAAGTAAGGTATGAATATCATGGCTGAAGCAGTGATGGCTCCAGCCGGTGAGATGGCCCCGCGAATCGAGCATTCGCGGGGCGTTTCCCGCGCCGGACGAAATGACGCCATCTTCCACGGACTGTGCTTTTCCGCGGCGATGGTGCTGATGCTCACTCTGGTGGGGCTGCTGGTCTCGCTGGTGATCGGCGGTTGGCCGGCGCTCTCGCACTTCGGCCTGAAATTCTTCGTGTCGAGCGAATGGAACCCGGTTACCGACGAATATGGCGCGGCCGGTCCCATTGTCGGCACGCTGGTCACGGCGGTGCTGGCCATGGTCATGGCCATGCCCCTGGCCATCGGCATCGCGGTGTTCCTGGTCGAATTCTGCCCCAAGGCGATCTCGCACTGGGTGGCGGTTGCGGTCGAACTGCTGGCCGGCATTCCCTCGATCGTTTACGGCATGTGGGGCCTGTTCGTGCTGGCGCCCTGGTTTGCCGAGCATGTGCAGACGCCGCTGATGCTCAGCCTTGATCCCGACTCGTTCTGGGGCAAGCTGTTCTTCGGCATCCCCAACGGCGCCAACATCTTCACCGCCAGCCTGATCCTGGCGCTGATGGTGCTGCCCTATATCGCCACCGTCTTCCGCGAGCTGCTGCTTTCGGTGCCGACCTATGTGCGCGAGGCGGCCTATGGCATGGGCTGCACCCCCTTCGAGGTGGTGCGCTCGATCATGCTGCCCTACATCAAGCGCAGCGCCATCGGCGCGGTCATGCTGGGCCTTGGTCGCGCGCTGGGCGAGACGATGGCGGTCACCTTCATCATCGGCAACAGCCACGGCTTTCCCGACAGCCTGTTCGCCTCGGGCTCGACGATCGCCTCGACCATCGCCAACGAATTCGCCGAGGCGACGGGCGACCTGCACTCCTCGGCGCTGGTGGCGCTGGGTCTGGTGCTGTTCGTCATCACCTTTGCGGCGCTGGCCGCGGCCCGTCTGCTGATCGGCAAGGAGAAGCACTGATGAGCGGCTCTGTGAAATCGGCCGGTTTCGACCGGCACGCCCGGCGCAAGCTGGTCAACTACATCTTCGTGGCGCTCACCTCGATGGCCACGGCCGTTGCGGTCATCGCGCTGCTGCTCATCCTGATCTCGCTGTTCAAGAACGGCCTTGGCGGCATGAGCTTTGACATCTTCACGATGGATCAGCCCGCTGCCGGCAGCCCGGGCGGCCTCAAGAACGCGATCATCGGTTCGCTCATCCTGTGCGGTCTTGGCATGCTCATCGCGGTTGTCATCGGCATTCTGGCCGGCACGTGGCTGGCCGAATATGGCGACGCCAGCAAGCTGGCCCCGGTGGTGCGTTTCCTCAACGACGTGCTGCTTTCGGCGCCCTCGATCCTGGTCGGCCTGTTCGTCTACGAACTGCTGGTGCGCCCGTTCCATGGCTTCTCGGCCATTGCCGGCGCTGTGGCGCTGGCCTTCCTGGCAACGCCGGTGGTCACCCGCACGACCGAGGACATCCTGCGCCTGCAGGCCAACCATCTGCGCGAAGCCGGCATGGCGCTGGGCGCGGGCAAGGGGCTGGTCATCCGCGCGATCATCTGGCGCGCATCGAGCACCGGTCTTGTCACGGGCGCGCTGCTGGGCTTTGCCCGTATCTCGGGCGAAACGGCGCCGCTGCTCTTCACCTCGCTGGGCAACAGCTTCACCAGCTACAGCCTGACCCAGCCGATCGGTTCGCTGCCCAAGGTCATCTTCGACTTCGCGCTCAGCCCCTATGACGATCTGCGTCAGGTGGCCTGGGTGGGCGCGCTGCTGATTTCCGTCACCGTCCTGTCCGCCAATATCATCGGGCGCGCTCTGGCGCGCGGGAGCCACAAGTGAACTTCGACGCATCAAAGGCAGATACGCCGACCGTCATGGTCGCTCCGGCCCAGTCCGAGCGCGTGATCGACGTCAAGGGCCTCAACTTCTTCTACGGCAAGCATCAGTCGCTGTTCGGCGTCGATCTGCCCGTGGCGCGGCACAAGATCACCGCGCTGATCGGCCCGTCGGGCTGCGGCAAGTCGACGTTGCTGCGCACGATGAACAAGATTTACGACCTCTATCCCGGCCAGCGCGCCGATGGTCAGATCCTGTTCAACGGCGAGAACATGCTGAACAGCCGCGAGGCGGTTGACGCCAGCCAGATGGCCAATGCCGGCGGCGTGCCGATCAACGGCGACAACGCCCGCCTGCGCGCCCGCGTTGGCATGGTGTTCCAGCGCCCGACGCCGTTCCCCATGTCGATCTACGAGAACATTGCCTTTGGCGTGCGCCTGCACCGCAATGTCTCGAAGGCCGAGATGGACGAGATCGTCGAGCGCTCGCTCACTCGCGCGGCGCTGTGGGACGAGGTCAAGGACAAGCTCGACAAGTCGGGCCTGGGCCTGTCGGGCGGCCAGCAGCAGCGCTTGTGCGTTGCGCGCGGCATCGCGGTCGAGCCTGAAGTGCTGCTGCTTGACGAGCCGGCCTCGGCGCTCGATCCGCTGTCCACTGCCAAGCTTGAGACCGCGCTGATGGAGCTGAAGGACAGCTTCACCATCGTGATCGTGACGCACAACCTGCAGCAGGCCGCGCGTATCAGCGATTACACAGGCTTCATGCTGCTGGGCAAGATGATCGAGTTCCGCCCCTCGACCGACGCTTTCGTCAAGCCCGAGACCGAGGCGATGCGCGACTATGTGACCGGCCGCTACGGCTGATCCGGCCAGCCAGGTCGCCACAACCGAAAGGCCGCCGGGGATCGCTTCCCGGCGGCCTTTTGCTTGGGGGCAGCGTTTCAGTCTGCCGGCAGCGGCTGGGGCGAGGAATGGAACAGGCACTCGCGCGTCTGGCGGTGCGACCAGTGCGGGCTGGTGGCGACATAGGATTTGTGCCGGTTGCGCTCTACCGGCAGCGTTTCTTCGGCCACGATGCGCAGGCCCTGTTCGTAGGCCGGGCGCACGATGGGCATGGGCCGGTCTGTCCAGGGTGCCCATCGCGGGTCTGGCGCGTCCTGCTTGACATTGGCGAAGGCCGCGACATTGAGCACCCACGGCCCGCACAGCCGCCAGATGTCGTAAGCCTGCCAGCCATGCGCCTGCTCTTGCGCGCGATAGGCCGCCAGATTGGCGCACAGCTGCCTGAGGGCGGCCAGGATCAGCGGGTGGCCGGGGCGGGCGAACAGGAAGCCGCTGATGAGCAGGCGGTGATCGGCGCTGCGCACATCGCGATACAGCCCGTTTTCCACCGCCACCACTTCGTGTTCGTGGGCCTGCTGCACAAAGGCACGCACCGCTTCGGCATCGTCGAAGCCGAAATGGCAGTCGGTATAAAGGCCGCCATGGGCATAGAGCATGGCATAACGGCAGATGTCGGATTGCGCCGATGCTATGCGCAGGTCGGTCAGCAGCTCGACGCATTCGGGCGCGATCGAGCGCAGGGTCTGCGCCACGTCCTGTTGGCCGTAGATCCGGAAATCGGGAAAGGCGCTGGCCCAGTTCTGCGCGAAAGCCTGCTCATAGGCCGCGTCCTCGCCATTCCAGTAGCAGAACACCGGCAGCATCAGGCTTCCTCGATCAAGCGGCGGACCGGGCCCTGTATAGGGCTGGCGATGGCGCGCGCGTAATCGGGGCCTGTACTTAAATTGCCTGCCCGGTGCGGCTCGCGTGGGCGGGCCGCGCCGGGCAGGTCATGATTATGCGTTGCCTTCGCTCGTATCGCCGCTGCCGGCCGCCACGCTCACGCGGCCGGTGCGCTCCAGCTTGCCCCAGCCGGTGCCCACGCCGTGCAGCGCCGCGCTGACCGCGCGGATGACCACCGAATACATGAGCTGGCGATAGACAAAGCGCTGCGCCAGCAACAGGAATGGGCGGAACGTCTTGTCGCGCACATCCATGCGATAGGCCGCCAGCCCGCACATGAGGTCGATCAAGGTAAAGCCGATCCAGTAGGCGGCCATGCGCAGCACGTCGGTCTGGGTCTGCGCCCAGCCGTGCTGGATGACGCGGGTGATCGTGCCGATGATCGAGATGAGCAGCGCCAGATCGATGGCCGGCGAGATGCAGGCAAAGACGATCTGGAACAACCAGGCCTGCGGCACGCCCACGAAGGCCAGGCCCCCAGGCTTGCCCTTGCGCACGATCTTGCGGTGCTTCCACACGCATTGCAGCGTGCCATACGACCAGCGGAACCGCTGCTTGGACAGCGCGCGGAAGGTTTCGGGCGCCTCGGTCCAGGCCACGGCCTGCTCGTCGTAGCCGATCTTCCACTTCTTGCGCTGGATGGCGATGGTCAGGTCCTGATCCTCGGCCAGCGTGTCCTCGGGGTAGCCGCCCACTTCCTCGAGCGCCTGACGCCGCCATGCGCCCACCGCGCCCGGCACCACCATGATCGCGTCAAAGCGGGTCAGCGCCTTGCGCTCGATGTTCTGCGCCGTGGTATATTCCACCGCCTGCCAGCGGGTGACGAGGTTGACGCGGTTGCCCACCTTGGCATTGCCGGCGACGGCGCCAATGCGCGGATCGATGAACCAGCGCACCAGCCGCGTCACGGTTTCCTTCTCGAACTGCGTGTCGGCGTCGAGCGCGACGATGATCTCGCCGCGCGCCTCGCCCAGCGCGCGGTTCAGCGCCTTGGCCTTGCCGCCGTTTTCCATCGTCATCAGCCGCACGCGCGGGTTGTCGCCATATTTGGCGGCAACAATCGCACTGGTTGCGTCCTTAGAGCCATCGTCGGCCACGATCACGTCGAGATAGGGGTAGCTCGATTCAAGGATGCGCTTGACCGAGCTTTCGATCACCTTCTCTTCGTTGAAGCAGGGGATGATGACTGTGACCTTGGGGCGGAAGGTGGCCTCGGGCATGGGCGGCTTGCGCCCGCCGGGCAGCATCGCCAGCCCCACCAGCAGCACCGAGCGCAGCACGCCCAGAGCAATGGCGAAGAAGAACGCCCAGTTCAGCACCATCAGCGCGACGCTGAGCAGGGTGAAGGCGAATACGTCGGCGCGCACCGCGATCAGGTCATAGCCGGCCAACGGGGGCATCACCTGATCGTAGGACAGGCCCGCCAGATCCGAGACCTTGACGAAGGTGTAGCCCTGCCGGCGCAGCGCGTCGATGATCGCGGGCAGGGCGATCACGGTCTGCTCGCGGTCGCCGCCGCCATCGTGCAGCAGGATGACGTTGGCCGAACGGTCGGGCGAGGCGGCATTCACCTGCGCGATGGTGCGGTCGATGATGGCCTGCGCGCCCGGCCGCGTCCAGTCGCCCGGGTCGACGTGCAGGCCAACCACGGTATAGCCATGTTCCTGCGCGATTTGCGCGGGCACCAGTTCGTCGGCGGTGGTCGGTTCGGCGTCGCCGAAATAGGGCGCGCGGAACAGGCGGATCGAGCGGCCGGTATAGGCCTCGACCAGCCGGCGCGTGGCGTTCAGCTCGAGGTTGATGCCGGTGCGCGAATCG
>DATMUT010000323.1:0-4069 GCA_035563755.1 Novosphingobium sp. | reverse complement strand
ATCGGCGCTGGCCTTGATGTCGTGGCGGTTGAAATTGCCCAGTGACGCCTCGACATAGCCCCCTTCGCCGGTGGGTTTGCGCGAGTAGAGCTTGATCGCGCCGCCTTCCGAATTCATGCCGGCCAGCGTGCCCTGCGGCCCGCGCAGCACCTCGACCCGGTCAAGGTCGAGCAGGTCGAAGATCGAGGCGGTGACCGTGGCGAAATAGACATCATCGACATAGATGCCAACGCCCGGCTCGACCGAGGGGCTGATGTCGCCCTGGCCGACACCGCGGATATAGGCGATCATGGCCTTGCCGGCGCCGGCGGGGGCGGGTTCCAGCTGCACGCTGGGGGCCTGCGCGGTAATGTCGGACAGGCGGGTCTGGTTGCGCTGTTCCATCAGGTCGCCGCTGATCGCGGTGATGGCGATGGGGGTGTCCTGCAGCCGGGTCTGGCGGAACTGCGCGGTCACCACAATGTCGCGCGCATCGGGCGTGTTGGCGTCTTGCGCATTGGCAGGCGGATTGGGCTGGGTCTGGGCATCGGCGGCCATGGCCCACGAAGCGGTCATTGGCGCGCAACTGGCGATGCTGGCCACGGCCATGGCCATGTATCCCGGCATGCATTTTGGAAATAGCGCGGCCCTTCGCGACAGAGAAGTCTGCCTCGTCATAGTTGCATCTCCCCAATGGTGCGCGTCTGTCGCGCGCTACCCAATGTATTTTTCGAGGAATATGATAATTTATATCAGGTCTATGTGATTGCTTGCATCATGACCTGTTCTCCCCTGTTTCAAATATTTGGCCATTGCGATTTTTCGTTGTCACTTTGATTCGCAATTGGCGGCGGTGCGTGAATAATATATTTGAATTCCTGCTACGCTTTGTCCAGATTGGCAGCGGGAGTTGACGCATATGGAAAAAGCTACAGCGTATGGGAACGCCGCCGCCTATCCGGCAATCGATCCGCTGGTCGATCTCAGCCTGATCGCCAGCGAGTACCGGGCCGATCACTGGGTGGGGCAGGCGCCGACCATTTTTCCCGGCCTCGAGGTGGTGGCGATCGACGCCGCGCCGCGTCTTGGCTCGATCGAGGAGCGGCCGCTCGCAGCGGGCACGATCTTTGCCATCCGCTCGGCTCCTATCGAGGTCAGCTATGCGCCGCGCGGGCGGGGCGGTGTGGCGGCCGGGCACATTGCCGCGCACCTTACGCTGGTGCTGCTGGTCGAGGGCGGGGCGCATGTCTCGCACCGCCAGCGCCGGTGCCAGCTGGCCGCCGGCGACCTGTGCCTGATAGACGAGGTGCAGCCCTTTCAGTTGACGGGCACCAGCGAGAGCCGGTTGCTGTTGCTGCGCCTGCCGCGCGCGCTGGTGCTGGGCCGCTGCCCCGATCTCGAGAACCTGACCTGCCTGGCCATGCCGGGGGCCGAATCGGTCGTGGCGCTGCTCTCGCAAACCATGCAGTTCCTTTACGAACGCGGGCAGGAACTGGGCGAGACTCAGCAGATCGCGGCCCTGAATGCGCTGATCGGCATGTTGGCGGCCGCCATCGATGCCACAAGCCAGACCGATACGCCGCCCTGGCGCGTGCAAAAGGCCTGCGACTATATCGAGTTGCACCTGGGCGACCCGCAACTGTGTGCCGATCTGGTGGCCACGGCCCAGCGCATCAGCCGCCGCCGGTTGGACCAGCTGTTGCAGATGGCGATGGGCCAGTCGATCACGGGCCTGATCTGGAGCCGGCGCCTGCAACGGGCCGCAGCCGACCTGCGCGATCCGCGCTGGCGCCATGCGGCCATCGCGCAGATCGCCTTTTCCAACGGTTTTGAGGATGCCGCCCATTTTGCCCGCGCCTTCAAGCGGCGGTTTCAGCGCACCCCGGGCCAGTGGCGCGGCGACCACGCGAAGGCGGGGCAAGCATAGCGCCCCGACGCAGGGCCGGGCCGCAAGTGGCAAAGCAATGGGCAGACCCGCGACCGTCATGGGGTCGTCTTCATCCCCGTTATATACGTATCTTGCTACGTATATAACGGGTGTAAGGGAGCCTGTCCATCCGCACTTGCGCGCGGGCCGGGCGGTAACCTATTTGCCGACTTGGTCCTGCCAGTCCTCGTTGGCCCGCGCGATCAGATAGGAATGGATCGCCTCGGCCTGCGAAGGGCTCAGCAGGTCCTTGAAGCTGGCCATGCCCCTGGCGCTGCGCGCGCCGCCCAGCACGATGTCGAGGAACTGCTTGTGCGTCTCCGCGCTCATGAAGCGCAGGTCCTTGACCCCGCCGCGCGCCTCCTCGCCGTGGCAGGTGCGGCAGGTCTGGGCATAGAGCGCCTGGCCTTCCTTGACCTCGGCCTCGCCCGCGCGCAGCCAGGGCGGCGCCGGCAGGGTCGAGGGCGGCGGCATCGGCGGCAATTGCGCCTTGCCGCCCAGCCTGAACACCAGCAGCCGCGAGGGCGAGGTGCGGAAGCCGCCGGGGATCTTGCTGAGGCCAAAGACCGGCGATCCCGTCCAGCCAACATTGACGGCGATATATTGCACGCCATCGACGCGATAGGTGATGGGGCCGGCCACCGCGACATTGTCGACCGGCATCTGCCACAGCAGCTTGCCATTGTCGGCGCGGTAGATCGCCAGCTTCTTCTCGATCGTCCCCTCGACCAGCAGATTGCCGGCGGTGGCCAGCACGCCGCCATTGCCGGGATAGGGATAGGGCACGCGGAAGGCTTCGGTCTGCGTGACCGGGTTCCAGGCCAGCAGATAGCCCTTTTCGGCGGCATTGGCCTGCGCCAGCAGCGCCTTGCGCAATTCGGGCTGGCTGCCGAAATCGCGGCCCGAATTGCTGCGGAACGGCACCCATTTGAACTGGTCGTCGCTCAGCCGGGCATAGACGTCGCCCTGCTCCTGCGCCGGGAAATAGACAAGGCCGGTCTTGGGGCTGAAGGCCATCGGATACCAGCTGTGCGCCGCCATCCAGCTGGGGCTCATCAGATGCGGCTTTTCGGTGATATGCGCGTCGGGATAGACGAGGGGGCGCCCCGTCTTGGGGTCCAGCCCGCTGGCCCATGTGTTGGGCACATAGGATTTGCCCGAGATGACCTGCCCGGTCTTGCGGTCGAGCACGTAGAAGAAGCCGTTCTTGGGCGCCTGCATGATGACCTGCCGCTGGCGCCCGCCAATGGTCAGATCGGCCAGCATCATCGGCTGGGTGCAGGTGTAGTCCCACTCCTCCTCGGGCACCATCTGGTAGTGCCAGACATATTGGCCGGTCTTGGCATTGACCGCCACGATCGAGCAGAGGAACAGGTTGTCGCCGCCTTGCGGGCTTCGGAAATGCTGGACATGCGGCCCGCCGTTGCCGGTGCCGATATAGACCAGATCGAGCTTGGGGTCATAGACGATGGAATCCCAGGCGGTGCCACCACCGCCCATCTTCCACCACTGCCCGTTCCAGGTCTTGGCGGCCATGGCCATCACCGAATCCGACGCCTCGCCGTCGGGCCCCTTGGCCGGGTCGCCCGGCGCCAGATAGAAGCGCCACAGCTTCTTGCCGGTCGCCGCGTCATAGGCCGAGACGAAGCCGCGCACGCCATAATCGGCGCCGCCATTGCCGATGACCACCTTGCCGTCGAACACGCGCGGCGCGCCGGTGATCGAATAGGCCCAGCTCTTGTCGAAGGTCTGGACGCTCCACGCCTGCTTGCCGGTTTTCGCGTCGACCGCGATCAGCCGCCCGTCGAGCGCGCCGATATAGATCTTGCCCTGCCACGCCGCGATCCCGCGCGAGGAGGGGCCGCAGCAGGCCAGCCGCGCCCATTGCGGCTCGACCTTGGGGTCGAAGGTCCACAGCACCTGTCCGTTGCGCGCGTCATAGGCGGTGACGACGTTGAACACCGAGATGTTGTAGAGCACGCCGTCGACCACCAGCGGCGTGCCCTCGATGCCGCGATAGGTGTTGAGGTCGGCATACCAGGCCAGGCCCAATTGCCCGACATTGCGCTCGTTGATGTCGGTCAGCGGGCTGTAGCGCTGTTCGTCCCAGCCGCGGCCGTAGGACATCCAGTCGCCGACACTGGCGGGTGCGTCGAGGGCGCG
>DATMUT010000322.1:0-3069 GCA_035563755.1 Novosphingobium sp. | reverse complement strand
GGCGGCTTCATGATGGTCAACCTGAAACCGCGCAGCGAGCGCGACCCGGTCGACCAGGTGATCGCCCGCCTGCGCCCCAAGCTGGCGCGGGTGCGCGGTGTCAGCCTGTTCCTGAACCCGGTGCAGGACCTGCAGGCCGGCGGCCGCTCGACCAACAGTACCTATCAATACGTGCTCTATGCCGAAAACCCCGAGCAGTTGCAGGATGCCGGCAACCGGCTGGTGGCAGCGCTCAAGACGCAGCCGGCCGCCATCACCGATGTCGACATCGACCAGCAGGACGCGGGCGCCAGCGCCTATGTCACGGTCGATCGCAACCGCGCGGCGCAGCTGGGCATTGCGATGAACACCATCGACAACACGCTGTATGACGCGTTCGGCCAGCGGCAGGTGGCCAACATCTATCAGGGCCTGAACCAGTATCACGTGGTGATGGAGGCCGACCCGGCCTTCAACGGCAACCCCGAGGCGCTGAACTACCTCTACCTGCCCACCGGCGGCGGCATCGCCACCACGACCACCAACACCAACACCTCGCTGGGCAGCAATGCGGCCACCGGCAGCGCCATCAGCACCAGCGCCAGCACGCTCACCCCGCTTTCGGCGGTGGCGCGCTGGTCGGCCGCCTCGACCAACGCCAACGTCAGCCACTCCGACGGACAGCCATCGGCCACCGTCTCGTTCAACCTGCCGGCCGGCGTGTCGCTGGGCCAGGCGGCGCAAACCATCGCCAACACGCAGGCCAGTCTGCACCTGCCCGCCACCGTGCACGGCGCCTTTGGCGGCACCGCCAAGGTGTTCCAGCAATCGACCGCCAGCACGCCGCTGCTCATCGTCGCGGCCATCCTGACGATCTACATCGTGCTGGGCATCCTGTATGAAAGCGCGATCCACCCGCTTACCGTGCTCTCCACCCTGCCCTCGGCGGGCGTGGGGGCCATTCTGGCGCTCATCATGGCGGGCGGGCAGTTCGACCTCATCGCGCTCATCGGCATCATCCTGCTGATCGGCATCGTGAAGAAGAACGCGATCCTCATCATCGACTTTGCCATCGAGGCCGAGCGCGCCGGCCACATGGACCCGGTGGCCGCCATCCGCGAGGCCTGCCTGCTGCGCTTCCGGCCCATCCTGATGACGACGCTGGCCGCAGCCCTTGGCGCGGTGCCGCTGGCCATCGGCTTTGGCGACGGGGCAGAGCTGCGCCGCCCACTGGGCATTGCCATCGTGGGCGGTCTGGCAGTCAGCCAGATGCTCACGCTGCTCACCACGCCGGTGGTCTATCTGGCGCTCAACCGCTTCCGCCGGCGCAGCCCGCACGAACACCTGCTGGTCCGCCATGCCGACCTGACCGACACGCCGCCTCCCCATTCCGCGCCCGACCAAGGCTTGACCGCATGACCCTGAAGAACCGCCTCCTGCCCGCTCATGCCGCCGCGCTTGGCGCGCTGGCGCTTGCCGGTTGCAACATGGCCCCCACCTATCGCGTGCCCACCAGCGCGCCCACGACCGCGCAGTACAAGGCCCAGCCGGGCTGGAACACGGCCACCCCTGCCGACGATGTTGCCAAGGGCGAATGGTGGAAGCTGTTTGGCGACCCGGCGCTCGACGCGCTCGAGGCCAGGGTGGTGGTTACCAACCAGAACGTGGCCTATTACCGCGCCGCCTATGCGCAGGCCCGCGCCGTGGTCAGCCAGGACCGCGCGGCCCTGTTCCCCACCGTCTCGGCCAGCGCCGATGTCACGCGCACCGGCACCTTCACCAGTTCCAGCAGCGGCACGACCACCGGCTCTGGCGGCAGCGTGTCGCGCACCGGCACCACGCTGTCGGCCACGGGCAGCGCCAGCTGGACGCCCGACCTGTGGGGCAAGCTGGGCAACACCGTGCGGCAGGCCAAGGCGCAGGCGCAGGCCAGCGCCGCCGATCTGGCCAACGCCACCCTTTCGGCCCAGGCCGACCTTGCCACCAACTACCTGTCGCTGCGCGCGCTCGACGCGCAGGCAGCCATGCTCGACACCACGATCGAGGCCTATCGCCGCTCGCTTGTGATCACGCAGAACAAGCTGCAGGCCGGCACCGTCAGCCAGGCCGATGTCGATACCGCGCAAACCTCGCTCAGCAACGCGCTGGCAAGCCGCAAGGACCTTGAACGCCAGCGCGCGACCTACGAGAATGCCGTTGCCGTGCTGGTGGGCGAGAACCCCTCGCGCTTCACGCTGGCCCCAGCCGCATGGGCGCCGGTGGTGCCCGATGTGCCCACCACCATCCCCTCGCAAATCCTGCAGCGCCGGCCCGACATCGCCAGCGCCGAGCGCGCCGTGGCCGCGGCCAACGCCAATATCGGCGTCCAGCGCGCCGCCTTTTTCCCCGACCTCACGCTCACCGGCTCGGTGGGGTCGAGCGCCAGTTCGCTGGGGCAATTGTTCTCGGTGGCCTCGAATGTGTGGTCGCTGGGCGGGTCGGCGGCGCTTACCGTGCTCGATTTTGGCGCGCGCAGCGCCAAGGTGCGCCAGGCCCGCGCCGCCTATGATGCGGCCGTCGCCACCTATCGGCAGGATGCGCTGACCGCATTTCAGGAGGTCGAGAACGACCTCTCGGCCGCCGCCGCCTATCGCGCCGAGAAGGGGCATTACGCCACCGCATCAACCTCGGCCGACCGGGCAGAGGGGATTGCGCGCAACCAGTATCTGGCCGGTACGGTCGACTACACCACCGTCACCACGGCGCAGGCCACCGCCTATACCGCGCGGGTCAACCTCATCCAGAACACGCTGAGCCAGCAGACCACGGCCGTATCGCTCATTCAAGCGATTGGCGGGCATTGGCAGGGGCCGGGGATTTCGGGGCTGCTGCCGGCGACCAAATAACCAGCCTTGCGCCCGGTCGCCTAGCCCTGCGTCAGATGGGCGACCAGCGCCTTCACCTTCTTCTGGCGCCACTGCGGCAGCGGCGCGACCAGCCAGTAGGCGCGCCGCGCCGGCTCAGGCTCGGAGTGGCCCGAGATGCGGCCCAGCGCCAGCCAGCCCTGCGCCAGCAGCAGCGGCACGCGCGCCCGGCCCATGCCGGCTGCCG
>DATMUT010000321.1:0-5965 GCA_035563755.1 Novosphingobium sp. | reverse complement strand
TGGGCATGAGCGGGGCCAGCGCGCCGCACAGCCCGCCAATGGCAAAGCCGCCCGCCGCCACGCGCAGCGCCGCATCCGAAATGCCGCGCGCGGCCAGGCGGTCGCTCAGCCATCCGGCCACCCATACGCCGCTGGTGCCGCACACGATCAGCAGCGGGCCATAGCTCCACCCCACCTGCGCCGGGGTCCAGCCATGCGTGCGGGTGAGCAGCGCGGGCGTCCAGATGGCAAAGGCATAGGACACCAGATTGACCATGGCGAAGCTGGCGAACATGGGCACCAGCGCGCCCGAGCGATCGCGCAGGATGGCCCAGACCTGCGCCGCGGGCAGCGCCGCCGCGCCGCCCGTGCCCCGGCGCAGCGGTTCGGGAAACAGCAGGAACACCGGCGCCAGCAGCAGGCCGGGCAGCGCCACGATGATGAAGGCCAGCTGCCAGGGCGCCAAGCCCGACAGTATGGGCGCCTGCATCAGGTGCGAGCCGGTGAGCCAGGTGAGCAGGCTGCCCCCGCCGATGAAGGCCAGACCCTGGCCGATGGGCGCGCTCATCAGATAGCCGCTCAGCGGTTTGCCAAGGCGTTCGGGCGGGAACTGGTCGCTCAGCAGCGAGAAGGCCGCTGGCGACAGGCTGGCCTCGCCCACCGCCACGCCAATGCGCGAGGCGAACAGTTGCCAATAGCCGCGCGCAAGGCCCGAACCCACGGCAAAGACGCTCCACAAGGCCAGCGCCACGGCAATGATGATGCGCCGCTGATAGCGGTCGGCCAGGCGCCCGATGGGGATGCAGGCGGTGATGTAGAAGATGCCGAACGCCACCCCCTGCAACATGCCGAACTGCGTGTCATTGAGCGCGAAGGCCTGTTTGATCGGCTCGACCATGAGGTTGATGACGGTGCGGTCGAACTGCGAGACGATCGAGGCCAGCGCCAGCAGCGCGACCAGCAGCCACCCGCTGAGCGGGCTGGGCCAGGGGCGGCCCTGCGTGTCGTCCGGTATGGCCGGCGGCGCGGCGTGGTGCATCAATCCTCTCCATGTGTTTTGTGTTTGTGTGCAGGTGTGCCCCGCTCAGCCCGTGCCCAGATCGAACAGGCGCATGTATTCGGCGCTGTCGGCCCCGCCCAGGCCGCCGGCCACCAGCATCCGGTGCAGGTCGGCCACCAGCGAGGTGAGGGGCAGCGGCACGCGGGCGCCCAGTGCGGCGCCTTGCGCGGTTTCCAGGTCTTTGAGCATATTGTCGATCCGGCCGGTGGGCGAGAAATCGCGCCGTGCCATCTTGGCCATGAATTCCTGCAGGATGCGCGAGTCGGCGCGCCCCCCTGCCAGCGCCTGCGGAATGCGGCTGGCGTCGATGCCCTGGCTTTCGGCAAAGCGCACCGCTTCGGCCACGGCCATGAAGTTGAGCGCGCACAGGATCTGGTTGACCAGCTTGACCGTCTGCCCCGCGCCATGCCCGCCCATATGGCTGCGCCGCGCCGAAAGCAGCGCCAGCACCGGCTCGGCGCGGGCCACATCGGCCGGTTCGCCGCCCAGCATCAGCGTCAGTTCGCCGCGCAGGGCCGCCGGCGCCCCGCCCGACAGGGGCGCATCGACCCAGCCCATGCCGGCCTCCTCGCGCAGGCGGCGGGCCATGGCGGCGCTCTGGTCGGGGGCGATGCTCGACATGTCGATCAGCAGGCTGTCGGCCGCGCCAGGGGCCTGCGCGATGCCATCGGGGCCGAATACGGCGCGCTCGACAATGGCGGCGCTGTTCAGGCTGGTGATGACCGCCTGCGCGCCGCCGGCTGCCTGCGCCGGGCTGGCCGCGCCCTGCGCGCCCAGCGCCACCAGCGGCGCCATGGCCGCTGCCGACAGGTCGAACAGCGCGACCTGCGCGCCGCAATCGATCAACCGCCGCGCAATGGCCGAACCCATCACCCCCACGCCGACCACGGCAAGCTGCATGCCGGTCATGCTCATTCTGCCCTGCCGACCGATGCGCGCTCGATCACCGAGAGGCCGATGTCCTCGACATGCGGGCTGGTGTCGCCCTCGCGCGCCAGCAGGTCGAGGATGAGCGCGCCTGTGCGCTGGCCCAATGCGCGGAAGTTGACGTTGATGGTGGTG
This sequence comes from Novosphingobium sp., assembly GCA_035563755.1. GTDB lineage: Bacteria > Pseudomonadota > Alphaproteobacteria > Sphingomonadales > Sphingomonadaceae > Novosphingobium. The sequence goes on along the minus strand of DATMUT010000321.1, from coordinate 3,864 downwards.
AGCGGCGGATTGACCTCGCCGCCGATCTCGAAATTGCCAAAGCCCATGACCGACAGCTTCTCGGGCACGGCCACGTGGCGGCGCTGGCACTCCATCAGCACGCCCACGGCCGACAGGTCCGACACGGCAAACACGGCCTGAATGCCCGGATCGCGCTTGAGCAGGATGGCGATGGCCGCCGCGCCGTGGTCATAGCTGAGCGGCGGGTTGCCGTGGCGCAGCACCAGATCGGTCGCCAGCCCCGAGAAGCGCAATTCATCCTCGAAGCCGCGGATACGCTCCTCGCCGCGATGGTCGTGCACGGCCCCTTCCTGCGAGCCGCCCACCGCGCCAATGCGGGTAAAGCCCCGCTCGATCAGATAGCGCGCGGCCGTGCGCCCCACCTCGTAGTTCGAGAAACCGATGGCATGGTCAATGGGGCGGGGCGGCAGGTCAGCGATCTCGATGACGGGCACGTCGCATTGCATTAGCAGCCGCGCGGCATGACGCGAATGGGCCGAGCCGGTCATCACGATCGCCTCGGGGCGGCGGGCCAGCAGCTTGCCCAGCTGGCGCTCCTCCTCGGCCTGGTTGTATTCGGTATAGGCGATCAGCAGGTGATAGTCGGCCTCGCGCAGCTGCTCGGTCAGCCCCTGCGCCACGGCGGCGAAGTTGGCGTTGGTCAGCGTTGGCAGCATGAGCGCGACAAAGCCGGTGCGCCGGCTCGACAGGCTGCCGGCCACGCGGTCGGGAACATAGCCAAGGTCGGCCACGGCCTTGAGCACTTTCTCGCGCGTGGCGGGCAGCACCAACTCGGGGTCGCTGAGCACGCGCGACACGGTCATTCGCGACACGCCCGCCAGTTGCGAGACATCGCGGATGGTCGGCCGCCCGGTGCCGCGGCTTTTGGCGCGCGGGCGGGCGGGCAGTGTGTCGTCGCTCTGGGTGCTCATGGATGTCCTTTCGATCGCCGGTTGCGCCGACCTATAGCAGCCCGGCGCAGCGGGGCCATTGGCTCTGCGCTGCCGGCGGGCCTGCGTTCAGGCGGCCTCGGGTTCGTCGCTGCCGCTGATGTAGTGATAGAAGCGGCCCTCGAACATCTTGGCCAGCTCGAGGGTGAGCGCGCGTGCGGCGTCGCGCTGGGGCGAGGCGATGGCCTGCGCGAGCGCGGCGCGGCTGGGGTAGTCGACCTGCTGGATCATGGCTACGGGGGGCGATTCCGGGTCGGCTTCGGTGATGCGGTGCCAGCGGACATTGCGCGCATGGGGAAAGGCGGCCCACATCGGCGCGAGCCGGCTCTCGACCGCGCCGAAGAACGCTTCCTCGTGGCCGGGCGTGACCCGGCCCTCGAACACGGCGGTGCGGGTGATCATGCCTCGGCTCCTTCCTGAATGGCGATATGCAGTTTGATGACGCGGCTGCGGTCGCCGGCCTTGTGGAAAGCTTCTTCGGCCTGTTCGATGGGGTAGGTGCCCGACAGGATGGGGCGCACATCGATGCGCCGCGAGACGATGGCGGCCACCGCGTCGCGGAACTCGCCATTGGCGCGAAAGGCGCCCACCAGTTCGATCTCGCGGGCCTGGAGCATGTTGATGGGGATGGGCGCCGGGCCGGGCGGGCACATGCCCACCTGCACGATGCGCCCGCCCCGGCGCAGCACCGGAAACAGCGAGGCCAGCGCCGAATGCGTGCCCGATGCCTCGAGGGCGACGTCGAAATGGCCGCCTTGGGCAGCCCATGCCTCGAAGCGATCGGCGTCGCGCGCCACATTCACCGTATCGGTCGCGCCCATATGCGCGCGGGCCAGCGCCAGCGGCGCGTCCTCGATGTCGGTGCAGACCACTTCGGCCGCGCCCGCCAGCGCCGCCGAGCGCGCCGTCAGCAGGCCGATCGGCCCCGATCCGGTCACGATCACCCGCTTGCCCAGCAGCGGCCCGGCGCGATTGACCGCGTGCAGCCCCACTGACAAAGGCTCGGCCACCGAGAGTTCGAGCAGGTCGGTCTCGTCGGGCACGGGGATGATCTGGTCCATGCGCAGCGTGAGGTGCTGGGAAAAACCGCCCTGCGAGTGCGGAAAGCGCCCCGCGCTGCCCAGAAACCACATGTCGGTGCACAGGTTCATGCGGCCTGCGCGGCAATAGTCGCAGGTCAGGCACGGCCGGCTGGGGTCGAGCGCGGCCTTCATGCCGGGGCGCAGGTGGGCCGCCGCGCTGCCCGCCTCGACCACCACGCCCGAGATTTCGTGGCCCAGCACCAGCGGCTCGCGGATGGCGAAATCGCCCACCGCGCCGCGATGGAAATAGTGCATGTCGGACCCGCAGATGCCGCCAAAGGCCACGGCCACGCGCACTTCGTCGGCGGCAAGGGGCGGGGCGGGCAGGGGCTCGACCCGCAGGTCATGGCGGCCATGGCAGACAACAGCGCGCATTCAGCATCTCCTCGTTTGTGTGACCGGTATCACAGTGGTGTGCAACGTGTAAACCGAGAGAGTGTGGTATGGGCCTTTTGCCAAGGTAAAAAATTGAAATTTGCTTTAATTTCCTTTGCGTGGAAAAGGTGCCTTGCAATGTTATCGGTCCCTTAATATGTCGAGAGGGCAATTGATTCCAATTCACCGGGAGTGGGCATGAACGGGCTGTTTGACTTGCAGGGGCGCAGGGCGCTGATCACGGGCGGTTCGCGCGGGATCGGCCTGGCCATTGCCCGCGCGCTGGGCGGCGTGGGCGCGCAGGTGGTGCTCAATGGCCGGGGCGCCGCCGCGCTGGACGAGGCGGTGGCCGTGCTGGCCGCAGAAGGCATTGCCGCCCATGCCGCCCCGTTCGACGTGTGCGACAGCGCCGCTGTTGCCCAGGGCGTTGCCGACATCGAGGCGCGTCTTGGCCCGATCGACATTTTGGTCAACAACGCCGGCATCCAGCGCCGTGCCCCCCTCGACAGCTTTGCCGACGAGGACTGGCATGCGCTGATGGACACCAACCTCAACAGCGTGTTCTACGTCAGCCGGGCGGTGGCGCGCGGCATGCTGGCGCGCGGGGCCGGCAAGATCATCAACATCGCCTCGGTGCAGTCCGAACTGGCGCGGCCCAACATCGCCCCCTACACCGCCAGCAAGGGCGCAATCCGCAACCTGACGCGCGGCATGTGCGCCGACTGGGCGGCAAAGGGCCTGCAAATCAACGCCATCGCGCCGGGCTATTTCGACACGCCGCTCAACAAGGCGCTGGTCGAGGACCCGGTGTTCGATGCATGGCTGCGCAAGCGCACTCCCGCCGGGCGGTGGGGGCGGCTCGAGGATCTGCACGGCATTGCCGTCTTCCTTGCCTCCTCCGCGTCCGATTTCGTCAACGGCCAGACCATCTTTGTTGATGGCGGCATTGTCTCGGTAATCTGACCCTATGACCGCATCCCTTCCGCTGGCGCTGCAATTGTGCCCGCTTTCGCCCTATCTTGAGCAGGCGCTGGCGCAGCGCTTCGAGCTGTGCCGCTGGTTCGACCTTGATGCCGCCGCGCAGGGCGACTGGCTGGCATCCCGCGCGGCGCAGGTGCGCGCTGTGCTGACCGGCGGCCACATGGGCTGCCCGCCCGACCTGATGCGCGCCTTGCCGGGGCTGGGCATCGTGGCGATAAACGGCGTGGGCTACGACAAGGTCGACCTCGACCTTGCGCGCGGGCGGGGCGTGGCGGTGGCCAATACGCCCGATGTGCTGACTGACGATGTGGCCGATCTGGCGGTGGGGCTGGTCATCGGCCTGCTGCGCGATCTGGCGCGGGCCGATGCGCATGTGCGCGCCGGCCATTGGGGCGTGCGCGACTGGCCGCTGGCGCGCAAGGTGTCGGGGCGGCGGTTCGGCATTGTCGGGCTGGGGCGCATTGGCGCTGCCATCG
>DATMUT010000320.1:0-5264 GCA_035563755.1 Novosphingobium sp. | reverse complement strand
CCGGAATGCGGATGGCCAGGCCCGGCCCCGGGAAGGGATGGCGGCCAACGAAGATGTCGGGCAGGCCCAGCTCGCGGCCCAGATCGCGCACCTCGTCCTTGAACAGTTCGCGCAAGGGCTCGACCAGCTTCATCTTCATGCGCTCGGGCAGGCCGCCGACATTGTGGTGCGACTTGATCGTCACCGACGGGCCGCCGGTGAACGAGACGCTCTCGATCACGTCAGGATACAGCGTGCCCTGCGCCAGGAAGTCGGCGCCGCCGATCTTGCGCGCCTCGGCCTCGAACACGTCGATGAAGGTCTTGCCGATGAACTTGCGCTTGGCCTCGGGGTCGGAAACGCCCTCAAGCCCCTTCATGAACAGCGTGCTGGCGTCAACATGGACCAGCGGAATGTTGAAGTGGCCGCGGAACAGGCTGACCACCTGCTCGCTCTCGCCCATGCGCATCAGGCCGTGGTCAACGTAAACGCAGGTCAGCTGATCGCCGATCGCCTCGTGGATCAGCACGGCGGCCACCGCCGAATCGACGCCGCCCGACAGGCCGCAGATCACGCGGGCGCTGCCCACCTGCTTGCGAATGTCCTCGATCTTGGTCTTGCGAAACTCGGCCATCGTCCAATCGCCCGACAGGCCGCAGACATGGCGCACGAAGTTCTTGAGCAGCTTGGCGCCATCGGGCGTATGCACCACCTCGGGGTGGAACTGCATGGCGTAGATGCGCTTCTCGTCATTGGCGATGACGGCAAAGGGCGCGCCGGGGCTGGCCGCGACCGGGCGGAAGCCGGGGGCCAGCTTGGTCACCTTGTCGCCGTGGCTCATCCACACCTGATGGGTCTCACCCACATTCCACAGCCCGTTGAACAGGGCGCAGGTGTCGTTGATCTCGATGAAGGCGCGGCCAAACTCGCCCGCATCGCCCAGCAGCACTTCGCCGCCCAGTTGGTGCATCAGCGATTGCTGGCCATAGCAGATGCCCAGAATCGGCAGGCCGGAGTCGAGGATGACCTGCGGAATGCGCGGGCCATTGGCATCGAGCACGCTGGCGGGCGAACCCGACAGGATGATGCCCTTGGGCTTCATACGCTCGAAGGCGGCCTCGGCGTGGCCGAAGGGGGCGATTTCGGAATAGACGCCGGCCTCGCGCACGCGGCGGGCGATCAGCTGCGTCACCTGGCTGCCGAAGTCGACGATCAGGATGGAGTCGGAAGGCTGTACAGTCATGGCGGGGGGTTAGTCGGGTGCGCCGCGCCTGTCCAGAGCCAGCCTGCGCCTACGGCGATGAAAAATGCCGGAGCAAAGGGGCTTTCCCCCTGGCCGACCTGTCGATGAGTTGAGCTTGTGGCGCGACGAACCGAGTTGCATAAAACGCAACCGCAGTAAACCTCTTCGCACGTGCAATAAATGTAGCAGCGTATATATGGCCCCCAGCGACGCGGTAGACCATACGCCAAACCGCGTATCACTCCCAGGAGGAAAACATGAACCTGACCCATAATCTGGTGGCTTTCGCAGCCGCTCTGGGCATCAGCGGTCTGTTCTTCGCCGTTACACTGGCCTGAACATCCGCGCCGAAAGGCACGATGCTCCTCTCAGCCAAAGGGCCGCGCCATGCACGCACATGGCGCGGTCTTTTCGCATTTGCAGCATAGGCAACGCGGCCACCACAAAGGCCTAAAGCGTACGCCGCCCGATTCCTGTGGATGGCAAGGCGCGAAACGGGTTCCGTTCAGCCCCTGCAATGCCTATATGCTGTCTATGTCCAGCAGCAGCGATAACGCCCCCACCACCTCGAACTATGGCGCCGATTCGATCAAGGTCCTCAAGGGCCTGGACGCGGTGCGCAAGCGGCCCGGCATGTATATCGGCGACACCGATGACGGATCGGGCCTGCATCACATGGTGTTCGAGGTGTCGGACAATGCCATCGACGAGGCGCTGGCTGGCCATTGCGACCTGGTGCTGATCGAGATCAACCCGGACGGCAGCGTCAGCGTCGAGGACAACGGCCGCGGCATCCCCACCGGCATCCACCCCGAGGAGGGCGTTTCGGCGGCCGAGGTCATCATGACCCAGCTGCACGCGGGCGGCAAATTCGAGAACACCAGCGACGACAACGCCTACAAGGTCTCGGGCGGTCTGCACGGCGTGGGCGTCTCGGTGGTCAACGCTCTGTCGGAATGGCTGGAACTGACCATCTGGCGCGAGGGCCAGGAACACTGGATGAAATTCGCCAATGGTGATGCCGTGGCGCCATTGATCGCGCGGGGCGAGGCTCCCCTCACCGCTTCCGGCCCGCGCAAGGGGCAGCCCAAGAAGGGCACCCGCGTCACCTTCCTGGCCAGCGACGAGACGTTCAAGAACGTCACCGTCTACGACTTCGACAAGCTCGAGCACCGTTACCGCGAACTGGCCTTCCTGAATTCGGGCGTGCGCATCCTGCTGCGCGACCTGCGCGGCGAGGAGGTCAAAGAGCACGACCTCTATTACGAGGGCGGCATCGCGGCTTTCGTGAAGTACCTTGACCGCAACAAGCAGGCGCTGATGCCCGACCCGATCGCCATCAGTGCGACACGCGACGGTATCGGCATCGATGTCGCGCTGGAATGGAACGACTCGTATTACGAGAACGTCCTGTGCTTCACCAACAACATCCCCCAGCGTGACGGCGGCACCCATCTGGCCGCCTTCCGCGCGGCGCTGACCCGTACGCTCAACGGCTATGCCGACCGTTCGGGCATGCTGAAGAAGGAAAAGGTCACGCTCTCGGGCGAGGACATGCGCGAGGGGCTCACCGCCATCGTCTCGGTCAAGCTGCCCGATCCCAAGTTCTCCTCGCAGACCAAGGACAAGCTGGTCAGCAGCGAGGTGCGCCAGCCGCTTGAAAGCCTGATGGCCGACAAGATGAGCGAATGGCTCGAGGAAAACCCCGGCCACGCCAAGTCGATCATCCAGAAGGTGATCGACGCCGCCGCCGCCCGCGAGGCCGCCAAGCGCGCCCGCGAGCTGACCCGCCGCAAGGGCGTGATGGACATCGCCAGCCTGCCCGGCAAGCTGGCCGACTGCCAGGAGCGCGATCCTTCCAAGTGCGAACTGTTCCTGGTCGAGGGTGACTCGGCAGGCGGCTCGGCCAAGCAGGGCCGCGACCGGCATTATCAGGCAATCCTGCCCTTGAAGGGCAAGATCCTCAACGTCGAGCGCGCCCGTTTCGACCGGATCATCAGCTCGAAGGAAGTCGGCACGCTGATCCAGGCGATGGGCACCGGCATCCGCGACGAGTTCAACCTGGGCAAGCTGCGCTACCACAAGATCGTCATCATGACCGACGCCGACGTCGACGGCGCCCATATCCGTACGCTGCTGCTCACCTTCTTCCATCGGCAGATGCCCGACATCATCCGCGCGGGGCATTTGTTCATCGCCCAGCCGCCGCTCTACAAGGTCGCCAAGGGCCGGTCCGAGGTCTACCTCAAGGACAATGCCGCGCTCGACCGCTATCTGGTCGAGGCTGGCCTGGCGGGCCGCATGCTGGAGACGGCGGGCGGTGCGCGTTCGGGGCCGGATCTGGAATCGCTGGTCGAGCATGCGCTGCGCCTGCGCAACCTGATGGCCTTCGTGCCGCGCCGCTATGACCCGGCAGTGATCGAGGCGCTGGCGCTCTCGGGCGCGCTCGAGCATGACCTCTCGGTCGAGGAGCGCCGCGTGGCGCTGGAGCGTGCCGCCAACTGGCTGGGCCGTTCCGACACCGAGGCCAAGTGGTCGGCCGACCTGTCCGAGGAAGGCGCCGTCGAGCTGCGCCGCGTGTGGCGCGGCGTGACCGACTATCACAAGATCGAAGCCGCCTTCCTGATCAGTGCCGAGGCGCGCAAGCTGGCCCGCCTGGCCGCCGAGGAAGCAGCCGTCTACGCCTCGCCCGTGCGGCTGGTGCGTTCGACCGCGCTCGCTGCCGAGCCCGAGCCTGAAATCGAGGCCGGCGAGGATGGCGAGGAAGCGCCCGCCGCCGCCCGCCCCGCCGCTTCGGCCAACACCATTGCCCGCCCCAGCCAGCTACTCGAGGCGGTGCTCGCCACGGGCCGCAAGGGCCTGTCGATCCAGCGCTACAAGGGTCTGGGCGAGATGAACGCCGAGCAGCTCTGGGAAACCACGCTCGACCCGAACAACCGCGCCCTGCTGCAGGTCAAGGTCGAGGACGCGGACGTGACCGACGAGATCTTCACCCGTCTGATGGGCGACATCGTCGAGCCGCGCCGCGACTTCATTCAGGAAAACGCACTCAACGTGGCCAATCTCGATGTCTGATACGGTTCACACCATCCCGTGGGATCAGCCCGCCACGATGATCGACCTTGAGGGGCGCACGCCGATTATCGGCATGATCCGCGAATGCGCGATGCATTTCGCGCTTTATAAGCCGCATGCGCGCGAACAGGCGCGGATCCTGCTGACCAAGCCTGTCCACCGCGAGGGGCGCAAGACGCGCACCTGGATCCTCGACCCGGCGGAAATCGCCGTGCTGGCCCAAAGGCTCGAGGACGAGAAAAACGAGGGGTAAGCGAAGGGGGCGACAAGCCCCCTTATTGCTGCGCCTGCCGGTACGGGCCCAACAGGCCGATCATTCCCACCACCGCGAGCAGCGCCACCGCCGAAAGGCCCAGCGCCAGATTATAGTTGCCCGTCATATCGACCGACTTGCCAAACAGCAGCGGCCCGAACGCCGCGCCAAGGCAGAACACCGACAGCACGCCCCCATACGTGGCGCCATAATTGCGCATATGGGCATAGCGGCCCACCAGAAACGCCATCATGTCGACCTCGGCCCCGGCAGCCAGCCCCAGCCCCAGCGCAGCCGGCAGCACCGGCCCGCCAAAGCGCAGCAGCAGGCAGCTGACAATGGGCGTGAGCAGGAACAGGCAGGCCACGTAAGGCGCGTGGAAGCGGTCGAACAGCCAGCCCACCAGCACCCGCGCCACAGCCACGGCCAAGCCCACGCTGGCCGCCATGCCGGCTGCCTGCACCGGAGGCATCCCCCGATCGACCAGCATGGGCACGAGATGGATGACCAGCCCCGCCACGATCACCCCCAGCAGGGCGCCAATCACCAGCAGCATGCCCGTTGCCCGGTTCAGCTCGAACCGGCCGCGCGGGGCTGTCGCCGCCGCCAGCGTTGCCGCCTTGTCACGGCGCATGGCGGCGCTGGCAGGCAGGCCCACGACCGCGGCCACCACCGCCATGGTCAGCACCGCCACGCGCCAACCGCTTTTCACGA
>DATMUT010000319.1:0-6836 GCA_035563755.1 Novosphingobium sp. | reverse complement strand
GGCCTTCATCGCCGGATACAGGCCGCGCTCCTCGGGCAGATAACCGATGGCGTGGGCCACCTCGTGCGGGCGGGTGGTGCCCAGGATCTGGCGGTATCCCGCGTCCGGTTCGATAATGCCGAGCAGCATGCGCAAGCTGGTGGTCTTGCCCGCGCCATTGGGGCCGAGCACGCCATAGATCGCCCCCTCGGGCACAGACAGATCGACCCCGTCGACCGCGACCATGCCGTCGAACCGCTTGACCAGCCCCCGGGCCTCGATGACGAGCGGGCGCGCCGCCCCGGCAGGACAGGGCGCCGACGACGAGCCCGTTTGCGCAGCATTGCCCGACACCAGCCAATTCCCTAGATCAAGGTTCATTTCGCCCGTTCCATACCCCCACGCCCGGCACAGGACCATCCCCGCTTTTGATTAACCCCGCGCTAATTGCCGAATTGAAAACGGATTTGGCCGCGCAGGCGCGCGCGCTGGGTTTTGTCGCCGTGGGCATTGCCCCGGCGGCCGAAGATGCCCTGCGCGCGGCCCGGCTCGATGCATGGCTCGAGGCAGGGGCGCATGGGCAGATGGGCTGGATGGAGGAGCGCGCCCATCACCGCCGCAGCCCGCAGGGCCTGTGGCCCGAGGCGGCCAGCGTGATCGCCTTGGGCATGAGCTATGCGCCCGCCTTCGACCCGCTGGCGCTGGCAGATGACGCGCAAAGGGCGCGCATCTCGGTCTATGCGCAAGGGGCCGACTATCACGACGTGGTGAAAAAGGCGCTCAAGCATCTGGCCCGCTGGCTGGTTGAGCAAGCCGCCAAACGCGGGCTGGGCGAGGTGGGGGTGAAGGTGTTTGTCGACACGGCCCCCGTCATGGAAAAGCCGCTGGCGGCCGCCGCAGGCCTTGGCTGGCAGGGCAAGCACACCAATGTGGTCAGCCGCGAACATGGCTCGTGGCTGTTCCTGGGGGCGATCTACACCACCATCGCCTTTGCGCCCGAGCCCGAGGGGCGCGACCGGTGCGGATCGTGCCGGGCCTGTCAGGATGCCTGCCCGACGCAGGCCTTCCCCGCGCCCTATCGGCTCGATGCGCGGCGCTGCGTGTCCTACCTGACCATCGAGCACAAGGGGCCGGTGCCGGACGAATTCCGCGCCGCGCTGGGCAACCGGATCTATGGCTGCGACGATTGCCTGGCGGTGTGCCCGTGGAACAAATTCGCGCAAGACGCCGTCCGCAACCGCGCCTTTTTGCCGCGCGCCGAGCTGGTGGCGCCGCGTCTGGCCGAGCTGCTGTGCCTTGACGATGCGGGGTTTCGCCGGCTGTTCTCGGGCTCGCCCATCAAGCGGATCGGGCGCGACCGGTTTGTGCGCAATTGCCTGTATGCGGCGGGCAACAGCGGTGATCCGGCGCTGATGCCGCAGGTAGAGGCGCTGATGGCGGATGCCGACCCTGCCGTGGCCGATGCGGCGCAATGGGCGATGGCGCGGTTGCGGTCTGCCGGCTGACGGACCTTTGCCCGGAACGGCGCGTTGCCCTGACATGCCGGCGCCCGCCCGTTGGCCTGCCGGCCCTTTGCAGGAGACGCCCATGTCCGCCCTCAAGCTCGCCGTGCCGCTGGTGGCCGGCTATGCCCTCTATCAATGGCTCATCCGCGATTCTGACGCGGCCAAGCCCGCCGCCTTCGCCCATGGCGAGGCCGCGCCCGAAGGTTTTTCACAGGTCCGCAACGCCGGGCCAAAAGCCATGCACAGTTCGCAGCAGGCATGGGACAAGACCGATCAGGCCAGCGACGAGAGCTTCCCCGCCAGCGACGCCACGGCCAAATATTGAGGGCCGGTTGCGGGCGGCGCCTGAGTGGCGCGCGCCCGCAACGCTGGTTTCAGATCAATTCCTTGAGGGGCCTTGTGGTGTCGGCGAGGGCAGCGATGTCTGGGGATGCGCCGGCCTCGACGAGTTTGCGGCCCTGGACGTAGTCCTTGACGCTGTTCACGCAGTCGAGCGCGATGACCCGCCCGCCCTTGAGGTAGACCACCGAGAAGGACCGCGCGCTCACATCGCCGCGCAGCACGCTGGCATCGTGCCCCAGCGACAGGCCCGCCGTTTGCAGCCGCAGGTCGTACTGGTTCGACCAGAACCACGGGAAGGCGTGGTAAGGTTTGGCCTCGCCGCAGATGGCCTTTGCCACGCAGGTGGCCTGGTCGTTGGCGTTCTGCACCGATTCCACGCGCATCACCGCGCCATCGGCAAAGTCGCAGGCAAAGGCCGCGCAGTCGCCAACGGCATAGATGTCGGGCAGCGAGGTGCGGCAGAATTCGTCGATGTCGACCCCGTTCGCGCCGGCAGCGCCCGCCGCGATCAGCGGCGCCACCGCCGGCACGATGCCAATGCCCACGATCACCGCATCGGCGGGCACCACGCTGCCATCGCCCAGCTCGACGCCCGACACGCGGCCCTCGCCCAGCAGCCGCGAGACGGTCACGCCGGTGCGCAGGTCCACGCCGTGCGCGCGGTGCTCGGCCTCGTAAAAGGCCGACAGATCCGGCCCGGCCACCCGCGCCAGCACGCGGGGCGCCGCCTCGAGCAGCGTGACCGCGCAGCCCATCTTGGTGAGCACGGCCGCCGCCTCGAGCCCGATGTAGCCGCCGCCCACCACCGCCACGCGGCGCACGCCGCCGTCGATCTCGCCCATCAGCTGGTCGCAGTCGGCCCGCGTGCGCACGCCGTGCACGCCCGCCAGGTCCGCCCCCTCGCACGAGAGGCGGCGCGGGTCGCCGCCGGCCGCCCACACCAGCGTGCCATAGCCCATCTCCTCCCCGTCCGAGAGGCTGACGATCTTGGCCACGGGGTCGACTTTCACCACCTCGCGGCCCAGCAGCAGGTGCACCTCCTTCTCGGCCCAGAAGGCGGGCGGGCGGATGTACAGGCGGTCGAAACTCTTCTCGCGCGCGAAATATTCCTTCGAGAGCGGCGGGCGCTCATAAGGCGGCTCGCTTTCGCGCCCCACAATCGTAACCGTCCCGGCAAAGCCGTTCTGACGCAGCGCGATCGCGCATTGCGCACCGGCATGGCCGCCGCCAACTATGATGATGTCTGATCGGGTCATGCAGCTTCCCCAGCTTCGGGCGCCTGCGCCACGCTTTGGCAGCGCACCTGGCCAAGCGGGCCGAAATCGGCCTCGGCGTGCTGGCCCGGCGCGATGGGGTGCATGCCGGTCAGCGCGCCGCTGCACACGATATCGCCCGCACGCAGCGGCTGGCCGATCCGCACGGCCTGCGCGCAGGCAAAGGCCAGCGCCGCGAACAGGCCGCCCGGCAGGCGCCCCGTGTCGCCCTGCCCCACGGCCACGCCATCGATGCGCGCGGTGCAACCGATGGAGCGCGTGTCCAGATCGCGCCAGCCAGCGATGGCTGGCCCCACGATCGCGCCGTTGTTGTTGCCAAAGCACGCGATCGAAGCCAGCGGTCCGAGCGGATTGATGTCGGCCATCGGGCTGCCGGCAATCTCGATGCCAATGTGCAGGCTGGCGACCAGGTCGCGCGCCTCGAGCGGGGTGATCTGGTCGTGGGCTGGCGCATCAGCGCCCAACACCGCAATGATCTCGCATTCGAGCAGCGCCGTGCCGCCGGTGATGATCGGGAAGCTGGCCGGATTGCCGGTGCCTGTGTGCTGAATGGTCTGCGCGCAGATCGGGCCGAGAAAGCGGTCGACGCCCAATTGATCGGCCCAATCGCCCAGCACGCGGCCAACCTTTACGCCGCCCGGCCGCTTGCCCCAGGCCTGCCCTGCCGCTGCCTGTATGGCATAGGCCTGCGCCAGCGATTGCGGCAGGGCGCCGGGCCATTGCGCCAGCCCCTGCGCCGCGCGGCGCGCCCGTGCAAACGCCTTGCCGCAAGCGGCGTGCAGGGGATCGCCCTGCCCCGTCACCAGACCAACCTTTGCGCATGGACACCAGCCGCAAGCCGGCGCGCCCGAACCGCCCGCAGGCGGCAAGCAACATGTGCCATCATCATTTCCCCACCTGAGGTGATGCGCTGCCCGTGTGGCAGGCGCTCAGCTATTTGCTGTAATGTTCAAGTGATAATTCACTTAAATTGTCACGATCAAGGCCATTCCCGAGAAATAAGCGGTTTGGCGTACACAATAAGATGATGAAAAACGTAGCAGAATACCGACATTGAAAGGCGCTCAGGCAATTCCGCCAACCACTTAAAGCGACCACTTCACGCCTGAATATTGCCTCTATGTCACTTCAATATACCGGTACTCTTTTTCCCATTTACCCAAAGCATTAGACAGCGCCTGCCTCGAAACCACGCTTCTCTTCATACGCGCGGCCACAAGGGGCCACCTGCGATCAATCCTGTGGCCAGCCCGTATTCGCCGGCCAGAATGGCCAGCGCGCGCGCCGCCCCCGCCTGCCCTGCCGCCGCCAGCCCATACAGCACCGCCCGCCCGGCCAGCACGGCATCGGCGCCCAAAGCGCAAGCCACGGCCAGATCCACGCCGCGCCGCACGCCGCCATCGACCAGCACGCTCAGCCCGTTACCCACCCGGTCGCGCACGGGGCGCACCATGTCGAGCGCAGGCACCGCCCCGTCGAGCTGGCGCCCGCCGTGGTTCGACAGCACGATGCCATCGGCGCCCTCGGCCAGCGCGCGCGCGGCGTCGTCAGGATGGGCCAGCCCCTTGATGACCAGCGGGCCGGGCCAGAGCGCGCGCGCCCATGCCACCACCGACCAGTCGAGCGCGGGATCGATCGCCTCGCGCACCCAGCGCGCCGAGGGCAGCAGGCCCGTCTGCCCTTGCGGCAGAAACGGATAGAGATTGGCAAAGCCGGGCAGGCCGCGCGCCCACACCTGCGCCAGCCAGCGCGGATGCAGCGCCACGTCCAGCATGGCGCGCGGGCGCAGCGCATTCTCGCCGCGATAGAGGCGGGTGTTCCATTCGCGCTTGCCATACAATTGCGCATCGACCGTGATGACCAGCACCCGCGCGCCAGCCTCGCGCGCGCGGTCGAGCAAGGCCGCGCTGGCCCCGCGATCGCGGAAAGCATAGAGCTGGAACCAGCGCTCGCCGCCGGCCTGCGCCACCTGCTCGATCGTGGCGTTCGACACGGTGCTTTGCGCAAAAGGCACGCCTGCCTGTGCCGCCGCCCGCGCCAGCGCCACATCGCCCTGGTGCCAGAACAGGCCGTTAAAGCCCGTGGGCGCCACCACCAACGGCATGGCCAGCGCCCGCCCGAACAGCGTTGTGCCGGGCGCGGGCGGCGCGCCAGCCAGCACGCGCGGGGCAAAGCGGGCATTGGCAAAGCTGGCGCGATTGGCCGCCAGCGTGCGCTCGTCCTCGGCGCCGCCTTCCAGATATTCCGAGACGAAGCCGGGCAGGCGCCGCATCGCCATCGCCCGCAAATCAGCGATCGAGACGGCGCGGGCCGGATCGCGACCGGCATACAGGCGGCGCAGGTGCGTCACATCCAGTCGACCGGCTTTTGCGCGCGCATGGCCCGCACCTGGCTGTCGAACAGCAATTGGGCAAAGCGGTCGCTCTCGGTCAGTTTGGCGGCGCTGGTGCGGCACCGCTGGGCCACGTCCTCGCCGATCTTGCGGTCGGGGCCGGGAATTTGGCCGGCCATGCACTGGATCTCGGCGGCGCGCTGGGTGATCCACAGCAGCATGAAGGTGGTGGCAATGTCGCGCTCGCACACGGCAATGCCGTGGTTGCGCAGCACCAGCACATGCCTGTCGCCAAGGCTGGCCAACATGCGCGGGCGCTCGTCGGCAAACAGGGTGATGCCTTCGAAGTCGTGATAGGCAACGCGGCCCTGCAATTGCGCGCCATAGAAGTTGTTGTGGTCGAACCCTGCCTCTTTCATGGCCACGGCCGAGACGGCGTTGGTATGCGTATGGGCCACGCAGCCCACATCGTGCCGGTTCTGGTGAATGACGCCATGCAGCGCAAAACCTGCCGGGTTGGCCGGATAGGGCGCATCGCCAATCAGCTCGCCATTCACGTCAACAGTGAGCAGATTGTCGGGCGTGATCTCGGAATAATTGAGGCCAAAGGGGTTAACCAGATAGGCCTCTTGCCCGGGCAGGCGCACCGAGATGTGGTTGAAGATCATCTCGCTCCAGCCGAAATGCTCGACCAGGTGATAGAAGTTGGCCAGATCGACGCGCAGCTTGCGCTCGGTGTCGGTGGCCTGCTCCAGAAGGGTGACGGTCATGTCCTGTCTCCTTGGCCATGCGCGGCGCGCGCGGCGTGCGAGGGGGGAATATGCGGCCGCAGCGCCAGCAGGAACAGTGCCGCCAGTAGCATGAGGCCCGAAAGAAATCCGAAGAAGCCGGCATTGCCCTGCCCCACCAGCACCGCGCCAATGGCCGAGCTGGCCAGCGCGCCCAAACGGCCAACGCCCAGCGCCGTGCCCACGCCCGTGGCGCGCAGGTGGTCGGGATAGACATGCGCTGCCAGCGCGAACAGCATGGTCTGCACGCCCACGATGCAAAAGCCGGCCAGCCCCATCATCGCCTCGACCGCCACGCCCGAAGGGGCAGCGCCCAGCACGAAGATCGACGCCGCAGCAGCCGCCGCCCCGCCCAGCGCATAGGGCGTGATGACCGCGCGCGAGCCCATGCGGCCAATCAGCAGCGCCCCGGCAATCGTGCCCAGAATGCCACCAAAGTTGAAGGCCGCCAGCGCCAGGCTGCCAATGGCCATGGGCTGGCCGTTGCGCGCAAGCAGCGTGGGCAGCCAGTTGAACGTGGTATAGGCCGCCGTAAGCCCGGCCAGAAACAGCCCCCAGACCAGCACTGTCGAAAGCGCCAGCCCATTGCCGAACAGCGCGCCAAAGGCGCCTTGCT
>DATMUT010000318.1:0-6622 GCA_035563755.1 Novosphingobium sp. | reverse complement strand
CACTTTACGCGACCTGCGCCGCGTCGAGCTGCGCCTGAGGCACCCACCAGCCATGCACCTGCGGGCGCAGGCGGGTGGGGATGGCAACGGTGGCCACAGGGCCGGCGGCCAGATTGCCCGCATCGACCACCCATGCGGCGTGCTCGAACTGGTTGTCGCCGGTCTGGTGATCGGTGATCAGCACGATCCAGCCCAGATGACCTTCCTGCGCGCTGGGCACATGTACCGGCTCATTGAACGACCAGCCCACCGGCAGCGGCAGCGCATCGACCACATGGCCGGCCTGCGGCGCGCCCTTCTCGAAATCGAGGCGCAGCAGGCAGTTGAACATGGCGCCCACCGGCCCGCCCATGAGCGGCGGCCCCTGCATCGCCGGGTCCATGCTCAGCATCCAGCCATAGGGGTTGGGGCGGCCCTGCAGCCGCGCCGGGATCAGCGGGAAATCGCCCGGAGGGCCAACGATGGTCTCGACCACTTCGCTGGTCTCGCCCCTGGGGTCAACGCTCCAGCGGGTGAGGGCGCCCTTCACCTCCTGCGGGGCCATGTGAATGCCCGAAGCCTCGCGGATGAAGGGGAAGGCGTTCACGTTCGAGAGGCACTGGTCGAAGTGGATCGTGCCGCTGGCATCCTCGAACGCGTTCATGAAGTGATAGGCCGAAACGCCCTTCGGCCCCTTGAACCAGCGCATTTGCGAGACATCGCCATAGCGCGGCATCACGCCCAGCCAGCTGTCGGTGTCCATCTCGTGCACCCAGTGGTCGCCGCCCGCCTTCAGCCGCTCAAGGCTCGAGGTTGTGGGGTAGATGGGGAACAGCGCGTAGTTCTCGGTAATGGCGAAGTCGTGCATCATCGCGCAATAGGGCGCGTCGAACCACTGCTCGCTGGTCAGCTTGCCGGTCTTGTCGACAATGAAATAGGCGATCTTGGTGCTGGCCGGGCCATCGGCCTCATAGCCATAGACGAACATCTCGCCGGTCTGCGCGTCGATGCGCACATGCGCGGTCATGGTTTCCGATTTGAGCGCGCCGTCGAAATTGTAGCTGCCGATGGTGTCGAGCGTGCGCGGGTCGACACGATAGGGCAGGCCGTCTTCCTTGGCCATCAGCAGGCGGCCGGCATGCCACACAGGCGTGGTGTTGGCCACGGTGCGGTCCACGCCCTGCACGTCGGCGTCGTCGGTAAAGACGTTGCGATAGCGGCCAAAGCGGGCGTGGCCCACCTCGTTCTCGGCCAGCCAGCGGGCGGTGCGCACATATTTCAGCAGGAAATCGGCCGTGCCGTCATCGTTGAACGACAGGCGGCTGACCATGCCATCGCCCGAGAGCACATTGTCATCGTCGAACTTGGGCGGGAAATGCGGGTCGGGCACGGCGCGATAGAAGCTGCCGCGCACCTCGGGCGGCAGATTGCCCTCCACCTTCAGGCCGCTCAGGTCGACCTCTTGCCCCACGGGCTGGTTCAGGCCGACAAAATGCGGCGTCTGCGGAAAATTCGCCATCGGGTCCACCCTCTCGATTCTGCGTGTTTACGCTAACTATTGTTACAAAAGTCTAGGGCGGCGGATCGGCTCTTTCAACCGTTAAATTGCCGCCTGCGCATGTGGTTGCTTTGCCCGCGCAATTGCGCCAGCCTGCGCGCCGGCGGGGGATGCCATCCAAGGAGAATGCCATGTGCGATGAATGGACCGAGCGCGACATCGCGCGCGCCGAGCAGGAAAAGGCCGGCGCCCTGACCCGCCGCCAGTTTGCCGCCGCCACAGCTGCCACAGCCGCTGCCGCAATGGCCACCACCACGCAGGCCGTCGCCGCCGGCCTGCCGCTCAGCGAAACGCAGGTGAGCATCCATACAGATGCGGGCCTGTGCGACGGCGTGTTCATTCACCCGGCCAAGGGCAAGCACCCGGCCATCCTGATGTGGCCCGACATTGCCGGCCTGCGCCCGGCCTATGTGGCCATGGCGCGCCGGCTGGCGGCCGAGGGGTTTGCCGTGCTGGTGGTCAACCACTATTACCGCAGCGCCAGGGCGCCCATCATGCAGACCATGGCCGAATGGCGCACGCCCGAGGGGCAGGCAAAGCTCAAGCCCATGATTGCCGCCATCAGCCCCGAGGGCACGGTGCATGACGCGCGCGCCTTTATCGGCTTCCTCGACCGGCAGGCGGCGGTGGATACAAAGCGCGGCATCGGCACCTGTGGCTATTGCATGGGCGGGCCTTACACGGTGCGCACCGCTTTTGCCGTGCCGGGGCGGGTGCGGGCGGCGGCTTCGCTGCATGGGGCCGGGCTGGTTTCGGACGCGCCCGACAGCCCGCACAAGCTGCTGGCCGCGACAAAGGCGAGCTATCTTTTCGCCATCGCCCAGAACGACGATGCGCGCAGCCCCGGTGACAAGGACGCCTTGCGCAAGGCCGCGCAGGAAGCCCATCGCCCGGCCGAGGTCGAGGTCTATCACGCTGATCATGGCTGGTGCACGATCGACGCGCCCAGCTATGACAAGGCCGAGGCCGAGCGCGCCTGGGGGCACATGATCGCGCTGTTCAAGGGGGTATAAATGCGTCGCGGCGCAAGGGGCTGGCCCCCGCGCCGCGCTACAATGGCAGTGGGGCGCGAGGGACAGGTCCCTCACGCCCAACTGTTGCTGCCTTAGAACTCCTTCTTCACCGTGACCGACCACGTGCGCGGCAGGCCCGGCGCGCCCGATACCGTGCCCGGGCTGGCATACTGCTCGTACAGTGAGGTGAAGTAGTACTTGTTGAACAGGTTCTGCACCTCGAGGCTGACCATGAGCGGCGCGCTCTTGTCCTGTTTCCAGCTGATGCGCGCATTGCCCAGGAAATAGCCGTCGATCCGGTTCGAGGCGTAATAGGTGGCCAGCGGCCCCGACACGGCCGCCACCGGCACATTGTCGACGTTGATCGCCTCGGTATAGACGTGGCTCTGGTACTGACCGTCGAAGCGGGTCATCACCGTGCCGCCCAGCACCTCGTGGATGTCATACTGGACGCCAAAGCTCCATTTCCACTTGGGCGTATAGGGCGTGACCATGTTCAGGTTGAGGCCGCCCAGCGAGGCGGTGTCGATGTTGAACGAGGTGTATTTGAAATCCAGATACGAGAGCGACCCATCGAGCGTCAGGCCGGGAATGGGCCGGGCCTGCGTCTCGATCTCGAAGCCCTTGACGTGGGCGGCGCCCACATTGGCGGGCATCAGGCACGGGCTGATCGGGCAGGCCGAGAGCGAGAGGATGATGTTCTTGTAGTCGTTGTAGAAGGCCGACAGGTTGAAGCGCAGGCGGCGGTCGAACAGGTCGGTCTTGATGCCCAGCTCATAGGCGGTGAGCGTCTCGGGGTTGAAGGTCTTGATCTGGTTATAGGGGCTGGACGGCCCGAAGAAGGGCCGCGGATTGACGCCGCCCGCCCGGTATCCGGTCGATACCTGCGCATAGGCCATGATCGCCTTGCTGAAGCGATAGTCGGCCGCCACGCGCCAGTCGAACCGGCTGGACTTGAAATGCGCGTCGGCCCCGTTCAGGCCATAGAGCAGGCAGTTGGGCGCATTGCCGATGCCCGTGGGGCCGGCCGTGGCCGCGCCCGCGAAATAGGCGCAGGACTGGATGTCGGTGCCGTCGGGGTTGTGGCGCTGGAAGTAGTAATCCTTGCTGTCCCAGCTCTCGCGAATGCCGCCGGTGATGTTGAGCGCGTCGGTCACGTGCAGGATGCCGTTGGCGAACAGCGCCTTGTTGCTGGCCGGCGTCTGGTCGGGGCCGTGCAGGAAGTCGATGCCGGCGTAATTCAGGTCGATGCGGCCCGTCAGATAGCCGGTGCGGCTGAAGTAGAAGCCGCCAACGGTATATTCCAGCTTGTTGCCAAAGGCCTTGCCGTTGAGGCGCAGTTCCTGGCTCCACTGGTCGTTGACCAGCACCTGCGCCAGCTGCTGGTCGGCCAGCGGCGTGTTGTCGACATCGTCCGACCAGTCGGACTTGAAATGCCGCCAGGCCGTGATCGAGGTCAGCTTCATGCTGTCGCTCAGGTCGATGTCGATGCTGGCCGACACGCCGTAATTGTCGAGCCACTGGTGCGGGTTGGTGATGGTGAAGGGCTTGTAGGGCGACTGAGTGGTGGCCGGCGTGTTGTCGCTGAAATTGGCGTAGGAGACATAGCTGCGGTTATAGCCCGAGAGCGTGTCGCAGCTGTTGACCCCATTGGGCACGAAGGCGCAGTTCAAGGCCACCGCGCCGCCCGAGACGGTATTGGTCATCCACGGCTGGCCATTGGCGTTGGTGGCCTTGTTGTTGGCATAGAGCAGCACCGATGCGCCTGCCTCGGAACGGTCGCGGGTGTAGTCGCCCGAGACGTTCACCTCGATATTATGCGCAGGGTTCCAGCGCAGGGCGATCTTGCCCGCGGCATAGTTCTGCCCGCCCAGCGTGCCGGTCTTGGCATTCGCGCCGTTCACGTAGGACTGCACGCCCGAGCCGGGATGCGTCGCGCCATAGTCGAGCAGCTGCACAAAGCCGTCGCGGCTTTTCGACACGCCCGAGACGCGCATGGCCAGATTGTCGGTCAGCTTGAGGTCGATCATGCCGCGCAGGTCGATGCGGTTGTACGACCCGTAGGTCATCTGGATCGAGCCGGTGTTGGTGCCCTTGGGCTTGGCCGAGAACAGCTTGATCGCGCCGCCAATGGCGTTGCGGCCCGACAGCGTGCCCTGCGGCCCGCGCAGCACCTCGACCCGGTCCAGGTCCATCAGGTCGAGCAGCGAGCCGGTGAGCGAGGGGATGTAGACATCGTCGACATACATCGCCACGCCCGGCTCGACAGCGAAGTTGAAGTCGGTCTGGCCCACGCCGCGAATGAAGGCGATCATGCCCGAGCCGTTCTGCTGGCCCTGCGGGGCCAGGCTGACGTTGGGGGCTTGCGCCGCCACATCGGCCACGCTGGTCTGCCCGCGGGCGGCCAGCACGGCCGAATTGACCGCGGTGATGGCCAGCGGCGTGTCCTGCAGCTTTTGCGCGCGGAACTGGGCCGTGACGACGATTTCGGGTGTGCCGGCATCGCGCCCGGCCGGTTTGGGCGCCTCGTCGGCTTTGGATTGTGCCAGCGCCGGGCTGGCGGCCAAGGCGAGCAGCGCCACGCAGGCGCCAGACAGCAATTGCCCCCTCAAAGCGGTCATGTGATCCTCTCATCTTTTCCATGGGCGGCTTCGTGGCGGCCGCTCCGGTCAAGAGTATTGTCACAAATGTTATAAAGACCGCAATGTGATTGTTACGTAGCGCTCTCTTTTCATGGATGTAGCGACATTCTTGCCGCACAGGCGTTATACGAGCATACCTTAGGCCCCCAAGGAGACCGCCCCCATGACCGACGACATTTCCGATCCCGCCCGCCTGACCGAGGCGCAGTGGCGCGAGCGGCTGACCCCGGCGCAATATCATGTGCTGCGCGAGGGGGGCACCGAACGCGCCTTCACCGGCCAGTACGAGAAGAACAAGGCGGCGGGCGAATATGTGTGCGCCGGTTGCGGCGCGCCGCTGTTCAGCTCTGACACCAAATATGATTCCGGCTCGGGCTGGCCCAGCTATTACGCCCCGGTCGACGAGGGCGCGGTGGCCGAACACCGCGATGTCTCGCACGGGATGATCCGCACCGAGGTGCTGTGCGCGCGCTGTCATGGCCATCTGGGCCATGTCTTTCCTGATGGGCCAAACCCCACGGGTCTGCGCTATTGCATCAACAGCGCCAGCCTCGATTTCCTGCCGCGCGACTGACCGGGCGCGCGGGCGCGGCGTTCGGGCGGCCATTGCAGGTTCATCTGTTAGCGCCTATTCGCGCGCGATCGGGCCTGCGCGGCGTTTGGGTGGTGGCGCCACCGGCCTTTCAAGGAATTGACGAGAGACAATGGCAACAGAGTCACGACAGAAGCGGGGCGGGTCCCCGGGCGGCGGTTTCGGGCGGGCGATGCGTCGGCTGGGGGTGTGGATCGGCGCTCTGGGGCTGCTCGGTGTCATCACGCTGGCGGCCATCGTGGGCTTTCAGGCGCGCGAGCTGCCCGATTTTGAGTCGATGAAGTCGAGCCAGAACGGTCAGACCATTTTGGTGCGCGCGCGCGATGGCAGCGAATTGTTCGCGCTTGGCCCCAGCTATGGCAAATGGATGCCCGTGGGCCAGATCCCGCAGGTGATGAAGGACGCCATCATCTCGACCGAGGACCGGCGTTTCCGCGACCATATCGGCATCGATCCGGTGGGCGTGGTGCGCTCATTCTTCGTGCGGGCCAAGACCGGCCACTGGCGCCAGGGCGGCTCGACGCTGACGCAGCAGCTGGCGCGCACGGTGTTCCTCAACAACAACCGCACCTTCACCCGCAAGATTCGCGAGGCGCTGATCGCGCTGGCGCTCGAATGGCGCTTCTCGAAGGACGAGATCCTCGAGCTGTACTTGAACAAGGTCTATTTCGGCGGCGGCGCCTATGGCATTGATGCGGCCAGTCGCAAGTTCTTCGGCCATCCCGCCACGCAGCTCTCGCTGCCCGAGGCGGCGATCATCGCCGGGCTGGTGAAGGCGCCCAGCCACTATTCGCCTACCGCCGACCAGCAGGCCGCCAAGGATCGCGCCTCGGTCGTG
>DATMUT010000317.1:0-4009 GCA_035563755.1 Novosphingobium sp. | reverse complement strand
ATCGACAACTGGTGGCAGACCGAACTGGGCTGGCCGGGGGTGGCCACCTGTTACGCGATGGGCGACCGGCGGCGGCGCGCAGGCAGCGCCGGCTTTGCGGTGCCGGGTTATGATTTTGCCATACTGGGCGATGACGGGCAGCCCCTGCCGGTCGGGCAAAGCGGGTCGGTGGCCATCCGCCTGCCATTGCCGCCCGGCGCGTTCCGGGCGCTGTGGAACAATCCGGCCGGCTATGCGAAGAATTTCGCCACCTTCCCCGGCTGGTACGAAACGGGCGATGCCGGCTTTATCGACGCCGACGGCTTCGTGCACATCATGGGCCGCACCGACGACATCATCAACGTGGCCGGCCACCGCCTGTCGACCGGGCAGATGGAGCAGATCGTCGCCGCGACCGAGGGCGTTGCCGAATGCGCGGTGATTGGCGCGCATTGCGCGATCAAGGGCATGGTGCCGGTGGCGCTGGTGGTGCCCCGCGCCGGGGCCGAAAGCGATGCCGACATGGGCGCCCGCGTGATCGGCGCGGTGCGGGCCGAACTGGGGGCGGTTGCCGCGCTCAAGACGGTGCATGTGGTGGGCGCGCTGCCCAAGACGCGCTCGGGCAAGATCCTGCGCAACCTGCTGCGCAAGATATGCGATGGCGAGGCGTGGAGCGTGCCGCCCACCATCGATGATCCGGCAACGCCGGCGGCCATTGCGGCGGTGGTTGGCACTTCGGCCACAAAACCACCTCCAATTTGACGCATGTATGATGGCGGGTTTCGCCGTGGCCGGGCCGGATGCGCGGTTCAGGCCTGCTGCATCTGCAGTGCGTGATGGACCTCGCAGGCTTCGGCCACTGTGTCGAAGAAGACCAGCGCCCCGCTGTACAACACTGCGCCGCGATTGCAGTATTGCTCGAGCGTGTAGGGGTCGTGCGAGGTCATGATCAGCGTGCCGGTCTTGCGGCGGGCCATCAATTCCTCCTCGCAGCGGCGGCGAAAACGGACATCGCCCGCCGCCGTTACCTCGTCGACCAGATAGCAGTCGAAGGGAATGGCCAGCGATACGCCGAAGGCCAGGCGTGACATCATGCCCGAGGAGTAGGTATTGACCGGCTGGCGCAGATAGACGCCCAGTTTGGCGAAATCCTCGACGAAGGCCAGCACTTCCTCCTCGTCCTGCTGATAGATCCGGGCGATGAAGCGCGCATTGTCGGCCCCGGTCATGGTCGAGATGAAGCAATTGGTGAAGCCGATGGGCCAGGAGGTGGTGATCCCCCGCTCGATGCGGCCCGAAGTGGGATATTCCACCCCCCCGATGAGCCGCAGCAGCGTGGATTTGCCAGCGCCATTCGCCCCGCAAATAGCCAGGCTTTCGCCCGGTTGAATGCGGAACGAGAGATCGCTGAATATCCGGCGCCTCAGACTGTGCGTCTCGTATATCTTCGATACGTTGTGAAACTCGATCATATCGGTCGTATCTTTCGGCAGGACGTATTGAGCATATAGGTAGATGTTGCGATGTCTCAAAGCATGGTTTGCCCCGGTATGGGCGGATGTCATGCATTGGGTGTCATGGATATTGCAGCTTATATGCGCCGATTAGCCTTGCCCGCGCACCAACACCGGAGCGACTGCGCCGGGGCGCAGCGTTCACCGCTGATCGATGTCCGCAAGCTCTCGCTCGAAACCCGGTTCGAAAGCGAGGCGGCCATTCGCGCCTTGTGCAATCCGGCCTATCTTGGCGATCATACGGCTTTGTGCCGGGTGCTGGGCCAGTACAAGATGTTCGTCGACACGCGCGACATCGGGGTTGCGCCGCATCTCCTGATCGATGGCATATGGGAAATGTGGCTGACCGAGGCGCTGGTTTCGCTGGTGCGGCCGGGCATGGTGGTGGCCGATGTGGGGGCCAATCTGGGCTATTTCACCCTGCTGATGGCCGATCTGGTGGGGGCTGGCGGGCGCGTTCACGCGTTCGAGCCAAACTTGCGCATGGTCGAACTTCTGGGGCGAAGCCTGTCGGTCAACGGTTATTGGCCGCGCGTCAGCCTGCATCATGTCGCCCTGGGGGCGGAAGATGGCCGCGAAATGGTGCTGATCGTTTCGCCCAGTGAGCCCAAGAATGGCTATATGGTTGATGCCGGCGCAGAAGCGGGCGCAGAAGCCGTTGCGCCGCGCGTCGATTGCGCGCGAATGGACACGACCTTGCCCTGGGACGCGATCGATCTGGCCAAGATCGACGTGGAGGGGGCCGAGGAAATGGTCTGGGCGGGCATGCGTGGACAGCTTGACAACGGCCGCCTCAAGACCGTGCTGATCGAGTTCGCCTCGGGGCGTTATGCCGATCCGGCAGGCTTCTTGCGCACATTGCAGGCGCCCGGTTTCGCGCTGTCGCGGCTGGATGCGACAGCCGGTTTTGTGCCTGCGACCGAGGCGCAGATCCTGGCCTTCGACCCGCTGGAGGATGTCATGCTGGTGTTGCAAAGGTGATGCGCGAGATCGAGGCTTTCAGCTATTGGCCCGATCATGCCAGCGCCATTCGCGGCTTTGGCGGGCATCGCATGTCGCCCGACCCGCGCTATTGCTTCCATACTCTCTACAATGACGTGCAGGCTGGCCCTGCGCGATATGTGCTCAGGCTCAGGCAGGCGCGCGCCAGTGTTGGCGAGTTGACGCTGCGGGTCCATGCTTTTCGCCCGCCGCACGATACGCAGATCAGCCTTGTGGCTGGCGGGCGGCTGCTGCTGAACGAGGTGGCGAGCGGTGACCTGGCCGTCGAGGTGCCTTTTGTCGCCCTGCGCGGGGTGGTCTACGCCTTTTATGGCTATTTCTCCGAGGATACCGACATTCAGGCCGGGCATGTCGGGGTGGAGCTGGTCGAGAGCGAGGGCGGGGCCGAGGCGCATTTCGTCGAGCCGCCACGATCGGCGCTGGCGCCGGCCGACAGCCGGGCAGAGGTGCGCCCGGCCAATGCGCTGATCCATGCGGGCAAGGTCTCGCTCGGCGCGCCCGTCTCGCAGGAATGCACGGTTGCCCAGATCAGCGCCATTGGGCGGCAGGGCGGCGAGAGGGGCGACATCGCGGCGCGTCTGGCGCAATGGCGCGAGGTGGTGTGCTTGGCCGCGCTCGATGCTTACGGCGTCAATCTGGCGGGGCTGGACGGTCTGGTCATTGGCCCTGCCGGCGAGGGCGTTCGCGCGCCGCTGGGGCGCGGCCATTTTGTCGTGACCTATGCCGATAAGGTGCCGGAGGAGGCCGTCGACGGCGACTTTTGCGATTTTCTGCTGTGGCCCCACGCGGCCGGTGTGGCCGATGCGAGTGACGAGCGGTGGCAGCAGGTCAGGACGGTGCTGGGGCGGCTGAAAATCGGTGGCCTCGGGGTGATCGGCCTGACCTATCGCCAGCCTGATGCCCTGATCAGCAGTTCGCACGCAGCCCGGGACGAGGCCCTGTCGCGCAACGAAGTGGGCCAGTGGGCGCTGCGTCTGATCGGGCAGGGGTATTCGGTGGCGCCGATGGCATTTGCCCCCTTTGCGGATGCAGTTCCGGATGGGGAGGGGCAGGTTTCGTGTACCTTGATTGTGAAGAGGTTGTAGCCGCGCCCGCTGTTGTCGGGGGCACGCTATGGCGTTGCAACACGAGGGACTGCACGCGGTGGAGTTGAGGCGCTTTGACATTTCCGGCCCGGTCGAGATCGTCCCGCGCAAACTGGGCGATTCCCGTGGGTATTTCGCCGAGGTCTTTCGCGAGGACCGCTTTGGCGAAGCGGCAGGCGGTGTGACTTTCGTGCAGGAAAACCAGTCGCTTTCGGCGCAAGTGGGCACGATCCGGGGCCTGCATTTCCAGACGCACCCCATGGCGCAGGGCAAGCTGGTGCGCTGCGTGGCGGGGGCCATATTCGACGTGGCGGTCGATCTGCGGCCTGATTCATCCACTTTCGGGCAATGGATCGCGGTCGAACTGACGGCCGGTGCCTGCAACCAGCTGTGGGTGCCGGCCGGCTTTGCGCACGGGTTCTGCACGCT
>DATMUT010000316.1:0-6338 GCA_035563755.1 Novosphingobium sp. | reverse complement strand
GACCGCGACAGCACGAGCCGCCCGCCCCTGACCGGGGCTTGCCTGACCGGCGCCCTCATTCCATAGACGCGCGATGATGGCAAACCCCACTCTGCCCGGCCCGAACGGAAATGCGCATGCCCGGCGCCGCCAGGCCGTGGTCGCTGCGGGGCTGGCGTTGCTTGCGCTGCTGTCAGGTTGCGCGCCGGTGCCGCCAGCCTCGCCGCCGCCCCCTGCGCCGCCCATCGCGCCGCCGCCCCCGCCACCGGTTGCGGCCCCTCAGGCCGACTGGCGCGACGCGCCGCTGGCGCCGGGCCAGTGGCGCTGGTCGCCGGGCGTGGCCAGCTTTGCCGGCGGCCCCGGCGCGCGCATGGCCCTCTCGCTGGCGTGCCAGGGCGCAGGCGCCTCGGCGCGAATCAGGCTGCGGTGGAGCGGGCCGGCAGCTTCGGCCGGGCCGACGCCGGTTGTCATCACCACCTCGACCGGCACGCGGCGCCTGCTGGCTCCGGCTATCGATGAGGCTGGCCTGCAGGTCGACTTTGCGCCGCGCGATGCCACGCTCGATGCCATGGTCTTTACGCGCGGGCGCTGGATGATCGATGCCGCCGGAGCGGGCACGATGATCCTGCCCTCGGGGCCGGAAATTGGCCGGGTTATCGACGATTGCCGTAAATAAACGCAAGCGTGAGCGCGGCTGCGTTGCCATCCCCAGCCATTGCCGGGCGGGCTGAAACGCAGCTGTTGAAAACCGCAAAACGGAGCAATTGCCCCAAAGGCCCGGCCCGCGCTGACAACCCCCCGAAAAACGGCAGAAATCCGGGGCCACCAGCGACGCGAAGGCGCCATTTTGACAGCAAAAATTTTGCGATCAAGTCTTGTTGTGCAATGCGGAATGCCCCACATTGCTTGCAAGGCAGGAGCGGCCTCAGGCGCCCGCACCGCCCCGTCGAAACGGCAGGTTTGCCACATGGCGGCCTTTCGTTCGGCTCTTGGCTCAACAGCGCGAAAGGAGGTGATCCGATGTCTCATGGTTCAGCAGAGAGGTCGGCAATCCGCAGCGCGAGGCATTATCGCTGATTTTCACATTTACGCGATAAAGGCTTCGTGAGCGGCACTTTCCGGCCGCTGACCATGCGAAGGGCCATGCTGCTCAGGCGGCGTGGCCCTTCTCATTTGTACAGCAAGACCAAAGGTGGCGCGGCCGCCATCGCGCAGAAACGCAAAAGGGCGGGCTGCCCTACGGCGCCCGCCCTTTGCATTGCAAAAACGCTCAGCGCTGGGCCAAAGCCTGCGCCACTTCGCCCGGCAAATGCCCCGGCGTATAAGCAAAGCAGACAGAGCCGCGCTTGCGGATCGAGCTGCACTTGCCCTCGACCTGGGCAGTTTCGATGCCGGTTACGCCCACGCGCCAGAAAATGCGCCCGTTCACCATGGCGCGAGTAATCGCCACTTCGCGGCCGCGCAGTTCGGGATCGCGCTTCAGGAAGCCGGCACGGGCGCGTTCGGCATTGCCCTGGCTCGAGAAGGCCCCCAGCTGCATGGCCCGCGAATTGCCGAGGGCAACGCGAACACGCGTGACGGGCAGAGGCGCTGCGGCCAGCGTTGCTGCGGCCCGGCGCGGGGCACGCTCTGCCTTGGGCGCCGCATGGCGCTCCGGCGGGGCCAGCCCCTCGGGCTGCACCTGGGCAAAAACAGGGGCCGTCATCGGGCGCGACGCAGGCGCCGGCGCTTCGGGTGCGGCCAGGGCGGGCAGCTCGCTCGATGCCGGCGCGGCGGCCGGCTGAACAGCGAGCGGCGCGGCATGCGCAACAACGGGGGCAGCCGCGGGCGCTGCGGCATGGGCCGGGGCGTTGAGCGCCAGCTCGGCCGGCATGCCCGGATCCGATCGCGTGGGCGCGCCCAGCATCTGCGCCACACGTTCGCGCGTGGCATCGGGGCGGGCCAGTTGCGCCCAGTCGGTGATGCGCGCATCGACCTGATCGGCGGACATGATCGGCGTGAGTTGCGCCCGCGAGGCCGCCCAGCGCCCATCGAGCGCATAGGCATAGGCCAGATTGGCCCGCAATTTATCGGACGAATCGCCCGAGGCCAGCGCATCGGCCAGCACCGCGGCGCCTCGCCCGGCCTCGCCCGCCAGCGCCAGAGCCAGCCCCAGATCAACGGCCGGAATAGCCTTGGCGCCGCCATCGAGCGTGGCAACAGCGGCCTGCGTCTGGCCGGTGGCAACCTGCGCCAGCGCATAGGCCAGCAAAGTGCGACCGCCGCCCTCGCCCAGAGAAACAGCATCGCCCAGCGCCGCCACCGCCGATTCGTAGCGCCCTTCGCGCAGATAGGCCCGGCCCAGTGCCGCGCGCAGCACGCTGTCGCGCGGCGAATGGGCCACGGCCTGCTCGGCTGCAGCAATCGACGTGGCCAAAGGCGCAGGCGAATTGGCCACCACCTTGCTCGCCGCCTTGTTGGCCCGTGCCGACAGCGGCGCGGAATGCCCCGCCACGCCCAGCGCCAACGCCAGCGCCCCCAGCGAGAACGCGCCCGCCAGCCCTGGCATTCTGGCGCGAGCCTGCATGGCAAACCCCCGCTTGGGCTGATCGGCAATCGGCTTGTCGGTCTTCTGGGCGGTCATCTGGCTTTGGCCCCTGTTGGCATAAGGGATAGGTCTGAAGCGTGGCACGAGGCACGAAAATCGCGCTTGTCCGGCCGGGTCGATGGCAGTTCGATGCAGGCCCCGCGATGCGTTTACCAAGGCAGCACAGGCGTGGAATATTCGCCGACAACCATTGCAGAACGTTCCTAAATTTGAGTTAATCCGCAAAATGTCGGGCCTTTACATGGGCCAATGCGGGCGAATCGGGAGGCCTTGAGGCATTGGCGGAAAGGCTTTGCTAACCATGCGCCGTTTATGACACAGGCCAACCAGTCATGAGCGCTTAACCAGAGGCGCGTTCATGCCACGAGATGCCCCCTTGCGGGCGGTATGCGAGAAGGACGGTCTATGACTTCGCGGCCCAAGGCGCAAAGCCCGATGTTTGCCCGCTTGTTTATCAGGCGCGCATGGGCGCGGC
Organism: Novosphingobium sp.; assembly: GCA_035563755.1. Taxonomy (GTDB): domain Bacteria; phylum Pseudomonadota; class Alphaproteobacteria; order Sphingomonadales; family Sphingomonadaceae; genus Novosphingobium. Next base: position 3,297 of record DATMUT010000316.1, on the reverse strand, counting down.
TAAGCGCTGGCGCGGCCGGCTGCCTGTTGCTGGCAACGCCGGCGCTGGCAGATGTGAAGGCAGGCGTCGATGCCTGGTGGCGCGGCGATCAGGCCACCAGGCAGGGCGACAATGCCACCGCCGCGCGCGAGTTTGCCACCGCCGTGCGCGAATGGCAGCCGCTGGCCGACAAGGGCGATGCCGATGCCCAGTTCAACCTGGCGCAGGCCTACAAGCTGGGCCGGGGCGCCCCGCAGGACCTGACCCGCGCCGAATTGCTCTATGCCAAGGCCGCCAGTCAGGGGCATATGCAGGCGGCCGACAATTATGGCCTGCTGCTGTTCCAGCGCGGCCAGCACGAAGCGGCCCTGCCCTATGTGAAGACCGCCGCCGAAAGGGGCGACCCGCGCGCTCAGTATCTGCTGGGCATCGCCCATTTCAACGCCGAAAACGTGCCCAAGGACTGGGTGCGCGCCTATGCGCTGGAATCGCTGGCGCAGCAGGCCGGCCTGCCACAGGCCAAGGCCGCGCTGGCCCAGATGGACCGCTACATCCCGCTGGAAGAGCGCCAGAAAGGCATTTCGCTGGCCACCGAAATGGCAGCGCAGGCCGAGGCCAATCGGCAGCGCCAGCTGGCCAACGCCGATCTGGGCGGCAAGGGCGGCATGAGCGTCAGCCTGCCCGACGAAGGCCGCGGCACCGCCTCGACAGCGCCTGCCATGCCCTCGGGGATGGCCGGCCATCTGGCCGCCGCCCCCACGCGCCCGGCCAGCGCCCCTGCCAGCGGCAACCCCATGCAGACCGCCGGCGCCGATTTCGCCCGCCGCGAGGCCCCGGCCCCGCAGGCACCCAAGCAACCCAGGACGGACGCAAAGCCTGTGCATCTGGCCAAGGCCGACATGCCTGCCCGCACGGATGCGCGCGCGGGCATTTCCTCCAAGCCTGAACCCAAGGCGAAGGCCGAAGCGAAGCCCGAGGCCAAGCCAAAACCGGAAGCGAGAGCCAAGCCTGCCCCCGCCGGCGGCCCTTACAAGCTGCAGTTGGGCGCCTTTGGCGTGGCATCGAACGTGGATGCGCAGTGGAAGCGGGCCAAGGCCTTTGCCGAAGTGGCCGGCCACCCGCGCGCCGACGTGCCCACCGGCAAGGTCACGCGCCTGATGGCCACCGGCTATGCCGAAGAGCCCGCCCAGGCCGCCTGCCGCAAGCTGGTGGCCGCCGGCATCACCTGCATCGTGGTGCGCGATTAACCCCTCGGCGTCTCCTGCTGCCAGGCCCCGCATCGCTGCCCTCGACCTTGTTCGGGGCGTGGCGGTGCTGGGCATTGTGGCGGTGAACGTGGCCGGCTTTGCCGGGCCGCCGGCGGGCACCAACACGCCTAACCTGCCTCACCCCGGCACCTTTGCCGACGAGGCCGCCTATGCCGCCATCTTCCTGCTGTTCGAGGGCAAGATGCGGGCGATCTTCTCGATGCTGTTCGGCGCCAGCATGTGCCTGTTTGTCGAGCGGGCCGATGCCGCAGGGCGCTGGGGCGAAGGGCTGCAATTGCGGCGGCTGGGCTGGCTGATGCTGTTTGGCTGGCTGCATTACGTGCTGCTGTGGTGGGGCGACATCCTGTTCCTGTATGGCGCCTGCGGAGTGTTTGCGCTGGTGTTGCGGCGCTTGCCGCTGCGCTGGCTGCTGGGGCTGGCTGGCGGCATTTTTGCCCTGTGGCACGGGGCGGGCATGCTGGCCGGGTGGCCTGTCGTCATGGCCGAGGAGCATGTGCGCCTTGGCACCGCATCGATCGCGCAGGCAGGCGATGTGGCCCGCCAGATGGCCAGCCTGCACACCGACATGGCGCAGGACATCGCGCAGGCCCACATGGGTTTTGTCGCCATGGCTGCCGACAAGCTCGCCCACGCCCCGCTGTGGCCGCTGGCGCTCACGCTGGATACCGCCGGCGAAACGTTGCCGCTGATGCTGCTGGGCGTGGCGCTGTATCGCAGCGGTTTCTTTGCCGGCAACTGGCCCGCGCGGCGGCTGTGGGCGATGCTGGCCACCGGGCTGGCGCTGGGCCTGCCCATGACAGCGGCGATGGCGGCCTGGGCCTGGGCGCGCCATTTCCCGCCGCTGGCCATGCCGCAGATCCTGGCCTTCTATGCCGCGCCCGCCCATGTGCTGATGGCGCTGGCCTATATGGCCGGGCTGATGCTGGCGGCGCCCTGGCTGGCCGGCACATGGGCCGGGCGGCGGCTGATCGCAGCGGGGCGGGTGGCCTTTTCAAACTATCTGGGCACCAGCCTGGTGCTGGCCGCGCTGTTCTATGGCTGGGGGCTGGGCCTGTTCGGACAGCTTGGCCATGCCGGGCAATTGCCTTTCATCGCTGCCGTATGGGCGGCCATGCTGGCGTGGAGCGCGCCGTGGCTCAGCCATTTCAGGCAGGGGCCGCTCGAATGGCTGTGGCGCTCGGCCACCGAGGGGCGCGCCATGCCGATGCGCCGCGCGCGCTAGACCTCGGGGACGGGGCACTCTAGCATCGCGCCCGAGGAGAGAGCCATGACCACCGATGCAACCGACCCCCGCCCCTGGCCGCAAGAGGGCCGCGAAAGGCTGATCTATCCCAGCCCGGTAGGCTGGAAGGGCAGCGATTTCGTCGATAACGAGCACGAATTGCTGGCGCGGCTGAACCCGAAAACGGTGATGATGATGGGCGACAACCCCGCCCTGCCCCGCATGCCCGAAAAGCCGCGACTGCTCGATTTCTTCCGCTTGCGCTTTGGCGAGCTTACCCGCCGGCACCTTCTGGTCAGCGCCAAACGCGCGATGGACGATGGGCTGAGCGAGACGGTCGTTATCGCCTGCCTGCTGCACGATGTTGCCAATGGCTGTCTGATCCGTGCCGACCACGGCTATTGGGGGGCGCAGCTCATCGCTCCCTATGTGTCGGAAGAGGTGGTCTTTGCGGTCAAATACCATCAGGCATTGCGCTACTTCCCCGACGAAAGCGTGGGCTACGCCTATCCCGAAAGCTACAACCTGTTTTTCGGCGCCGATTACCAGCCGCCCGAATATCTGCGCCGCGATGCCGAATATGCCCGCGCGCACAAATGGTACGCCACGGCGCGGGCGGTCACGCTCTACGACACCTATTTCTTCGACGACTTCCCGCAGGTCGACCCCGAGGAGATGGCCGGCATCATCGAGCGCAATTTCCGCCAGCCTGAAGAGGGGCTGGGGTTCGACGCTTCACCCGTGGCGCATATGTGGCGCACGATGATCTGGCCGAATAATTTCCTGTGATGGGCGGAAGATAGGGGGAATGCGAGGGGCTCGCCCCTC
>DATMUT010000315.1:0-7144 GCA_035563755.1 Novosphingobium sp. | reverse complement strand
GAATGGCGCCCGCCCCGCACAGGCCGGTAATCACCAGCACCCGGTCGCGCAGGTCGTGCACGGCGGTAAAGTCGCGCCCCACCACCAGCAATTCGCCCGAGGGCGCGCGCAGCGCCAGCAAGCGCAGAGGCAAGCCCGGGGGCGATGCCCGCCGGTCAAAAGGCAGGTGAATGGGGAAGGGGCGTTCGATGGCCATGTTGGACACGATGGGGCGCCCATCCGCGCTCAGCAGCGCATAAAACTCGGTGCCGCCACGCGTTTCCTTGATGACCTCGCGGATGGCGCCGGGCAATTGCGCCTGTGGCCGCTCGATCAGGCGTTGCGTGCGCAGGGCGATCATGCCGTCGATACGCTGGCTCAACTCGTCGGCGGTCAGCACATAGATGAGGCCCACCACCACCACCATGGCCAGCACGAACACCGCGCCAAAGGCCGCCGTCAGCCGAAAAGCCGAGGTGTGGCGCAGGTCGACCAGGCGCGGCACGTCGCCCTGAGCGAACAGGGCGGGGCGTTTATCGGGCAAAGCAATCTCGCATGAAGCTATTGGCCACCAGCCTCATTCCACGTCAAGGCGGTATCCCTCGCCCTTTATGGTCTGGATGGGCGAGGCATGGCCGGGCCGCTCGAGCTTCTTGCGCAGCTTGGCGATATGCACGTTGATGAGATTGTCGCTGGCCTCGAAGAAGCGGCCCCACACCTGCTCGAAGATGACCTGCCGGCCAACAGTTTGCCCGGCATGGCGCGCGAGGAACTCCAGAAGGCGGAACTCGGTCTGCAACAGCTGCACCGGCTCGCCCGCGACCCACACCTTGCGCTTCATCACGTCGATCTCGATCTCGCCGGCGCGCAGGAACCCGTCCTCGGGATATTCGATGCGGCGGCGCAGCAGCACCTCGACGCGCATCAGCATTTCCGAAACGGCAAAGGGCTTGGCCAGATAGTCGTCGCCGCCCGCGCGCAGGCCCGCCACCCGCTCGTCCACATCGCCCAGCGCCGAGATCATCAGTACGGGTGTCAGGATTTGCGCCGCACGCATGCGCCCGACCAGCCCCAGCCCGTCGAGGCCGGGCAGCATGCGGTCAAGGGTAATAGCATCGAAGCGCTCGCGCGTAAGCCGGTCGAGGGCGGTGCGGCCATTGTCGAGCGGCACCACCTCGTGCCCCTGGTCGATCAACGCCGAGGTGATGATTTCCGCCGTCTCGGCATCGTCTTCCACGACAAGGATGCGGGCCATTGGCGCCTTCTATCTTCGCAAGGCATCCGTGCCAAGCGATCGCTCGCATGCGGGCCTGGCTGCGGGAAATTAAGGCCATCCCGGCGCCCCGCATATTGGGGTGCGCCGGGATGGCGGGGGGCGTCCCGCCCGGTGGAGGGTGGGGGGGAGGGCAGGGCGCCGCCGTGTGCGAGACTGATGCGCCGATGCAGGCGCACGGGCAAATTAAAAGATTTTCACTTCGCGTTCTGCAGGCCGCGCAGGGCGCCCCGCCTTAAGGGCGCGCTACGGTAAATTGGCCGGCCAGTGGCGCGGTGGCGTCATCGCCCGCCCACACGTCGAATACGGCCTCATCCTCGACCCAGCCGTGCGTCGCGGCCGACCAGTAGCGCCGCTCGCTGGCGGGCAGGGCGAAATGCACCGTGCGCGTCTCGCCCGCGGCCAGGCTCACCCGCTCGAACCCCTTGAGCTCGCGCACCGGCCGCGCCGATGTGCCCGAGCGCTGGTGGATATACATCTGCGCCACCGCATCGCCGGGGCGGCTGCCGGTGTTGCGCACCTCCACGCTCACATCCAGCGTCTCGCCCGGTGCTACCGTTGCCTTTGCCAGGCGCAGGTTGGAATAGGCAAAGCTGCCGTAGCTAAGGCCAAAACCGAAGGGATGCAGCGGCCCGCCCGCCTCGTTCCAGTAGCGCTGGTCGCGTCCGCGCGGCTGGTGGGTGTTAAGCTGCGAATAGGTCATCGGGATCTGCCCGACCGAGCGCGGCCAGGTGAAGGGCAGCCGCCCGCCCGGCGCCACATTGCCAAACAGCACATTGGCCACCGCCGCGCCGCCTTGCGTGCCGGGATACCAGATGTCCATCAGCGCTTGCGGTTTGGCCCCCTTGAGGTCGAGCGGGCGGGTGCTCATCAGCAGCACGACAACGGGCTTGCCGGTGGCGCTCACCGCCTCGAGCAGTTCCTGCTGGCGCCCGGGCAGGTCGAGCGAGGAGGAGGAGGCCTGCTCGCCGGCCATGCTCCACCCTTCGCCCAGCACCAGCACCGCGACATCAGCCTTCTGCGCGGCGGCTACTGCGGCGCGAATGCCTGCCGCATCGTCGAAGGGGGCGGCCGCGACCGGCTTCGAGGTCATCTCGAAGATCGATTTCGTCAGGCGCGGCGGCATGGCCACGCCCTTCTCATACGTCACGCTCACGCCTGCGCCGGCTTTCTCGCGCAGGCCCGCCAGCACGGTCACGGTCTCCTTGTCGTCCTGCTGGAACACCCAGGGGCCGACCGTATCGCGCGCCGCATCCGCCAGCGGTCCGATCACGGCAATCGACTTCACCACCCGCGTATCGAGCGGCAGCAGGCCGCCTTCGTTGCGCAGTAGCACGAAGGTGCGCTCGGCCGCCTTGCGGGCGATCACCCGGTGGGCCGGGTCAGACAGCACGGCGTTGCTGGCCTTGATATCGACATAGGGGTGCTCGAAAAGCCCCATACGGATCTTGGCCGAGAGCACGTTGCGCACCGCCTCGTCGAGCCGGGCCTGCGTGATTTGCCCTGCCGCCAGTGCCGCCGGCAGCGTGGGGAACGCCGCCTTGTCGACCGAGAGCGCCATCTCCATGTCGACACCCGCGTTCAGCGCGCGCACGCCCCCATCGGCGCGGCTTGCGGCAAAGCCCTGCGTTTCCAGATCGACCGCCGATCCGGCATCGGTCACGACAAAGCCGGTAAAGCCCCATTCCTTGCGCAGCACATCGCTCAGCAGCCAGTGATTGCCCGCCGCCGGCACGCCATTCAGCGCCATATAAGCGCTCATCAGATTGCCCGCGCCCGCATCAACCGCCGCCTTGAACGGCTTGAAATAGACGTTGCGCAGCTGTTCTTCCGACAGGTTCACCTCGTCATAATCGCGCCCGCCAATCGCCGCGCCATAGCCGGCAAAATGCTTGACCCCCGCGATGATGTGGCCGGCAGCGCCAATATGGTCGCCCTGAAAGCCGCGCACCTGCGCCGCCGCCATCGCCGCGCCCAGATAGGGGTCCTCGCCCGCGCCCTCGACCATGCGGCCCCAACGCGGGTCGCGCGCAATGTCGACCATGGGCGCAAAGGCCCAGCCAAGCCCCACGCTGCGCGCCTCGCTGGCGGCCATGGTCTGGCCGGTTTGCGCGACCTGCGGATCGAAACTGGCGGCCATGGCAATGGGCACGGGCAGGATGGTGCGGAAGCCGTGGATCACGTCATAGCCAAAGATGAGCGGGATATGCAGCCGGCTTTTCTCGACCGCCAGATGCTGCAGGCGGTCGATCTCGACCGGGTCGGTGACGAAGAGCACTGATCCGGCTCGGCCCGCGGAAACCTCGGCCGAGACTTTGGCCTGCGCTGCGGCAACGCCGGGAAAGTCGAAATATTGCGTGAGCTGGCCGGCCTTTTCCTCGGGCGTCATCTGCGCGATCAGCGCATCGGCGCGGGCGCGCACCGCAGCCGGGGTAGCAGGCGCGGCAACAGGGGCAGGGGCTGCAATCGCCGCGCCCGCCGATGGCAGAACGCATCCGGCCAATGCCGTCCATGCCGCCAGTACCTTTGCCCGCGAGCGCCGCGCCGCCTTTGCCGAGGTTGTCATTGCATGCCTGCCTTGTGTTAGGTGGCGCGGCGGATATGCCGGGCCGATGTAGGGCGGTGCATATTTGATTTATCGATAAACCATAAGCGCAAAATAGCGTAAACCCTTCTATCGGTGGTGGTGGTGGGCACAACCGGCCCGGTGCCGCCATTGCCGCTATCGAGCATCACAAGCGCCAGTGCTACGAAAGGGGCCTAGGCATCGCTGCGCCGCCCGACACTGCCCGAACGCGTAAGAGCAGCGGGCAGTGCCTTTTATGCTGTCCAACGCCTTTGGGCGAGGCTCGTCAGGGCGGACGCGTTTCGATCACTATGCGGGACGAAAACCACAAATGATCTGCCATTTTTATATAATGATCAGTTGGGTTGCGCTGATCGCTCGAGCTTTACCACCAGCGGATTAGGCGAGAGTGAGCGCAGCGCACCACTGTCAACATCGGCGCCAACGCCGGCGATGCCCCCAATAACGCCATTGGCCAAGAGGCCGACGGCGCCGGCGCCGCTAGGTTTTGATGTGACCTCGAGCGTTTGCGTGATATAGCCTAACTTGCTCACGCGAACGCGAAAGGCATTTGCCCGCGGCAAATCCAGGACGCAAGGGGTGATGCAGGTCTCGCCGGAAGAGAGCGCGACCCGTGCGCCATCGGGTGTAGAAGTGATGCGATAAGGCGCATGGGTGCCACGCACCACCGTTGCGCATCCACCCACCATCGCTCCTGCAACGATTAGAAGGCCTAGGCCGCGCATGCGTTTCACAGCTTATTCTTCTTCACGAACTTGTCGGTAAAAAAGGCGACATCACCCTTGAAGGCCTTCAGCAGTGCGTCGGTGGCCGGGCCGGTGTCCTCACCTTCCTTCGGCAATTTGACATCCAGATCTTCGTGGCGAGAATCGCGGAAGTCGATGGTCACCTTGTCGCCATCAAAGCCGCGAACACCAAGGAAAGTGCGCATCTGACTCTTGTGGACCGTACTTTTGGAATAGAACAGGCTGCGAACAACGAATTCGTTGTAGCACTTTGCCTTTGAATCGCTGAGCCGTGCGGGGCTGTCCGACTTCAGATCGATGCCCTGTTCATGAATGATGACTGTCGAGGGGGGCAGGTGCAGCGCAGTAGGCAGGTCCAGTTGGCGCAGCACACGGGCCTGTGAGGCAGCGTCCAGTGCCCCGGTGATGAAGGCTGAGTCACGCTTGTTCTGGTCGGCATGGGCGGCTGAGTCGATGATTGTGCCCAGCAGGCCGAAGGAGGCGCCCGCTCCCTGGGTCATGGCCGAGACGCGCGCGGCAGGCCAGACATGCAGTTCACATGTTGGTGCAGTTGTCGCCGCTGGGGCTACGGCAAGAGCGGGTTGGTCTGGTGCTGTTTGCGCTGCGGCAGCGGGCACCAGCAGAGTAGCGGCCAAAAGCGAGGCCGCAAAACGGAAGTTAGGCATGTATGTCCCCCAGTTGGTAATCAGTGAAACGACTGCATCACCGCAAACTTGTATATCGCACTGGCGAAAGCTTTGCGGGTGGCTTCGTCTATCCGTGGATCGCCCGGCTTCACCTGCTCTGGCAGTTCAATAACCGCCTTGGCCATAGACGAGAAATTCAGCGGCGGAGCATCGCCGTTGAACGTTTTGCGCAGCGCCAGAATGCGAACGGATCGGGTCGAGAACGCGGCCGCCTCGACCATGGATGTGGTGATGATCAATTCACTGTAACACGCGGGCGACTCTCGCATGAGGCGCGTGGTGCGGGCCCGGTCGTCCCCCTCGGCAACGGGGGTATCGTGCACCACCACGTCAAGATTCGGGTCGGCGGCAATGCCGCGCCAGTCGATTGATTTCAGGACAGTGGCCTGCTGGGCGGTGTCGATGGCGTCAGCGCGCATGTCAGGGTAGCCTTTGATGCCGCGACGTGCGCCATCAACCGCGCCAGCTTTAAGCCAGCCCTGAAATGTGGTGTGCGTGGTAGATGCCGGCCAGATATGGAGTTCGCAATGCGATGGCGATGTGACGGCGCCAGATTGGGCTGGACTAGCTTCCTCCCGCGGACCTTGTTGGGCCTTCAGCGCAGAAACGGAAAGAAGTATTAATGCACACGCAGAGGCTAATGAAGAACGTCGCATCCCCACCCTCAATAATGGTCTTCAATGATTTTGCTGCCTATAGGTTATGTAAATAAAATAATGATAATCAAAAAATTCTTAATCGCATTTAAAAATATTCGCTATTTTTGTAAGAAATCGGAATTTAAATGTCAAGTTGAAAATGAGAGAAATTAATGTTCATTTTCGACGTAGTATGGGTTTCCCGGTGCGGAATGCAGCAAATATCCTTCCAAAACGCTGCTCGCTTGTCTCTTTTTCGCCCCGTCTTGATAGTCGTTTGACCAGCCCGATTTCATTAATCAAGGCTAACTTGGGTTTATCCAAGGCCCGAAGCGGACTTGCCGGTTTGTTCGCCTGGCGGACCGTCCGGGCCGCTGCTTCTGGATACCAGGAGGGGTATGTGTTCCGTCCTGGCATTTCGAGGATTGGATTGGCGATGAAACCATCTGGCCTTGCCGTCCGCCCCTCATGATATAAGCCCAAGGCGCCTGGCTGGAGAGCGCTGATCGAGTCAGGTGCGCAATCGGTGGCTGTAAGGCATGGCGGAAGTTGTCAAATGGCCGCAGGTTATGCCGACAAAAAGCGACAGTCACTGCCTCCGCCGCTTTGCTCAGGGTGGCGGAGTTGGGGCTTTGGCCCTTTATTCAATTTCTGGGCCGTGGCCAGTATTGTTGCCTGGGCGGTGTGCGTGTTCGTGCCGCTCGCATGACATGGTTGTCATGCCCGGCTGCCTTGCATTTTAACGAAAGGATCGCACCATCAAACCGTGGGATCAAACACTTTGATCGACTCACGCTCGACCAGCGTGAAATCGAGCACGAGGTCGCTGCCCCGCGCGCGCGGATCGCGCAGCGCCTCGACCAGCGCGTCGATCGCCTGGCTGGTCATGTCAGCAATAGGCTGGCGCACCGTGGTCAGCGCCGGCCACACCCGCGTGGCAATCAGCGTATCGTCAAAACCGCAAACCGCCAGATCGCGCGGCAGCACCAGCCCGCGCCGGTGCGCTGCCAGCAAGGCAGCGGCGGCCATGTCGTCATTGCCCGCGGCAATCGCATCGGGCGGCTCGGGCAGCGACAGCAGCGCATCGGCCGCGCGCAGGCCCGAGCCAAAAGTAAAACGCCCCTCGGCGCACAGTTCCGGCACGAAGGGCAGGCCGTGTTCGGCCAACGCCGCCTTGTAGCCCTCGAGGCGGGCGTGGCTGTCGGAATGGGCGACCGGCCCGGTAACCACCCCGA
>DATMUT010000314.1:0-2054 GCA_035563755.1 Novosphingobium sp. | reverse complement strand
CGGCTGGACATCTATGCTCCGGCCGGCGCGCAAGGGCTGCCGGTGCTCTTGTTCGTGCATGGCGGCGGCTTCGTGATGGGCGACAAGGCGGCCGATGGCTGGGCCAATGGCGCGGTGGGGCGCTGGGCGGCGCAAATGGGCATGGTGGGCGTGGTGATGAACTATCGCCTGGCCCCCGCCCACACCTGGCCCGCCGGCGCGCAGGACGTGGGTGCCGCCATCGACTGGCTGCGCGCGCATGTGGGCGCTCATGGTGGCGATCCGGCGCGGATCGTGGCGATGGGCACCTCGGCAGGCGCGGTGCATGTGGCGGGGCACCTGCATGCCCGCCCCGACCACGGTCAGGCCCTGCGTGGGGCGGTGCTGCTCTCGGGCCTCTATGGCTACACCCCGCTCGACCCCAAGGACGAGCGCTATTATGGCGGCCCGGCCGATTACGCCGCGCGCATGCCGCGCGAGGGCGTGGCGGCAACCACCCTGCCGCTGCTGCTGGCCTGCGCCCAATACGACCCGCCCCGCTTCCAGAGCGAATTCGTCAGCCTGCTGGCCGAGCGGCTGGAGCGGCACGGCGCCCTGCCCGCCGGCCACATCGCCAACGGGCACAATCATTACTCGATGGCCATGCATATCGGCACGTCCGACACGCGCCTTTCGGGCGAGATCGCGGCCTTTGTGGCACGCTGCTGCGGCTAACGCCGGCAGCTCGCGCATGGCTGTCTGTCGGACACTTACTGCGTAGGAATAGCGAGCGCGCCCATATTGTGACGCCATACCGCAAAGTTAGCCATGCGGGGGCCGAGCAATGCAGATTCGCCAGTTGCGACATTTTCTGGCCGCCGTCGACACCGGCTCGATGACACAGGCCGCGCGCGACCAGAACGTCACCCAGCCCACCCTCTCGCGCTCGATCCGCATGCTCGAAATGGGGCTCAAGGTCGATCTGCTGGAGCGGTTGGCCTCGGGCGTGCTGCCCACGCGCTATGGGCAGGTGCTGGCCGAACATGCGCGCACCATCGTCAATGGCATAGATCACGCGCGCGAGGATGTGGCGGGCCTGCGCGCCGGGCGCATGGGCCACGTCAGGCTGGGGCTGGGCGAAAGCGCGCTGATGCCGGCCGTGGCGCGCGCCATTGGCGAGATTTCGGCCCGCCATGCCGACCTGCAGATCTCGCTCGACTATGACCTGCAGGAAAACCAGATCGCCCGCCTGCGCCGGGGCGAGATCGACGCGATCATCGACCTGCGCCGCCGTGACCTGGAAACACAGGATCTGGAGTTCCAGAAGCTGGCGCAGGTAAGCTTTGTGGTGCTGGCCCGCCCCGAGCATCCGCTGGCCGGGCGCGAGATGGTGACCCGCGCGCAATTGTCCCGCGCGGCCTGGGCCATTCTGGACCAGCCCGGCGCCGAGCGCTTCTATCGCATGGTGCTGGGCCCCGAGGAGAATGCCGGCCGGATCCGCCTGCGCTGTTCGGCGCCGGCCATGCTGCGCATGCTGGCCCAACAGGGCGACGTGCTGGTCATGCAGGCCCGCCTTGCCGGCTCGCCCGACAGCGACATCGCCCCGCTGGTGCAGATCGCCACCGACATGCCACCCATGCAGACCGACCTTTGCGTCATCACCCGCGGGCGGGCGCAAATGACCGGCGCGCTGCGGCTGGCCATGCAGCACATAGGCCGGGCGCTGGCGCAGCATGTGGGCGAGCAGGAGAAAGGGGCGACGCCTTCGCATGTGCGAAATGGTCGGGCCAGCAGGGAGACGGCCTCGGAAGGATAGGCGCAAGAGGCGCGGAACTGGTGGGCTTTCGCCATCATATTGCAGTGCAACAAAAAAGATGAGTGGCGCACTTGACAAATATTTAGATAGATAGCTATCTATTTGTCAGGAGCCACCTGATGACCACCCCTGCCGATTCGCCCCGCCGCCAGAACCAGTCCCGGCTGACCATGGCGCTGCTCGTTGCCGCCCGGATTTACCGGCGCCTTGTCGACCGCCGTCTGGCCGAACACCAGATGTCGGACGCGCGCGCCCTGCCGGTGCTGCATATCGCGCGGGC
>DATMUT010000313.1:0-5139 GCA_035563755.1 Novosphingobium sp. | reverse complement strand
GGCCCAGCAGGTCGGCCGGCAGCGCCTCGGGCACGGGCATGGCGGTGTCGAGCCGCAGCGTGGGCGCGGTGATGCCGGCGTAGTAATCGGCCCCGCGCCCGGCCAGCGCGGCCAGCGCATGGATCATAAGCAGGCGCGCGCCATTGGCCTCGACCTGGGCGCTGCGCGCTTCGGCCAGCAGGGTTTGCGCGGCGTGAATGTCGAGGTCGCTGGCCAGTTGGGCGCGCTGGCGCTCTTGCGTCAGGTGCAGGCTGGCCTCGCGCGAGCGGGCAAAGTCGTCGGCAAGGCGGGCCTGCGCGTCGGCCCGGCACAGGTTCACATAGGCCTGCGCCACCGCGCCCGACAGCGCCACGCGGGCGGCGGCGGCGTCATAGGCGCTCGATCGCACATAGGCGTGGGCCGCTTCGACCAGCGCCTTCTGCCGCCCGGCAATATCGAGCGACCAGCTGAAATTGGCCTGGGCGCTGCTCATCCAGTACCAGTTGCCGCCATAGGGCGCAGGATAGATGCTGCGCGCCGAGAAGCGCTGATACTGCGTGCCCGCGTCGGCCGAGACTTGCGGCAATTGCTGCGCGCGGGCGGCGGTGATGGCGCTTTGGGCCTGTTCCAGCCGGCTTTGCGCCTGGGCCAGCGTGGGGCTGCCGGCCAGCGCGTCGGCCATGATCCGGTCGAGCTGCGGATCGCCCATGGCCTGCCACCAGTCGGGCGCGATGGCGCCCACATCGGCACGGACAGATACGGCAGCAGAGGGTGTTGCGGCGACGGGGTGGGAGGTGGGGGGGGGATACCCCGCCGCCGCGGTCAGCCCAAGGTCGGCGGCGCCTTTGGCGCTTTGCCGGGGCTGATCATGGGGAATGGCGGCACAGCTGGCCAGCGTGCAGCCCGCAAGCATCACGACAGCAGCGCGGCAGGCTGCCCGGATCTTGCGTGAAAATGGTTTCGTCAATGTTTTGTCTGCCCTGCGTGCCCATGGCGAAGGTATCTCTACCCTCGGGGTTGAAGCGGTTATATGCGCCAGTGGTGTGCAGGATTATGCCCCAAAAGTGCATAATAGAAGTGACGCGATCTACATAATGAGTGTGGCCAGGCTTGTGTGCGCGGTCAACGCCGGAACATGCCTTCGCCATAATTGAGCCTGTGGCGCAGGAAATCGAGCAGCGCGCGCACCCGTGCCGGCCGCGCGCGCCCGGGCGGGGTGATCAGATACAGCTGCCCCGGCGGCGCGCTCCATTCCGGCAGCAGTTCGACCAGCCGCCCTTCGCGCAGGTGCTGCCAGATGAAATATTCCGCCATCAACCCCACGCCCACGCCGCCCAATATCTGCGGCACCAGCACCTCGGCGTGATTGGCGCGGAAGCGGGCCTGCATGTGCACGGTGATGGGCTCCTCGCCCGTGCGGGCGAACTGCCATTCGTGGCCTTGGGGAATGTGGCTGGCGATGACCGCGGGATAGCGCGGCAGTTCGAGCGGATGCGCGGGCGCCCCCAGCCGCGCCACCAGATCGGGCGAGGCCACCAGCGGCCGGCGCAGCGAGGACAGGCGCAGCGAGCGCAAGGTGGTGGCATCGCCCGCATGGCCCACCATGATGGCCGCGTCGAACCCTTCTGCCACCACGTCGATCTGGTTCTCGGTCAGCACCAGATCGATCTCGATGTCGGGATAGGCGTGGAGGAATTCGGGCAGGATTGGCGCGATCGCCTCGACCCCCACCGCCGCGATCGAGGCCATGCGGATCAGGCCGCGCGGGCTGGCTGCCTCTTCAGTGATGTCGGCCTCGATGGCCGCGCCATCGGCCAGAATGCGCGAGGCGCGCTCGAGGCTCAGCCGCCCGCTCTCGGTCAGCGACAGCTTGCGCGTGGTGCGGTGGAACAGGCTGGTGTTCATGCGCGATTCCAGCCGCGTCACCGCTTTTGACACAGTGGTCTTGGCCAGGCCCAGCTCGTCTGCGGCGCGGCTGAAACTGCCGCATTGGGCCACCTTGGCAAAAATCGCCCAGGCCTCGAGGTCGGGTAGATGCGGCATCGGGCTTGGCTAGCAGATGCGGGCGCCACAGCACAAGGCAGGCCCGCCAGCCCCTGGCGCGCAAGAGCTGGCCAATGGGCGCGTTACTTGTTCACCAGAGCGCTGATGCGGTGAAAGAAGGGGTGATGCGGCGTGCCGCCTCGGCTGATCGCGCGAAACAGGCCAAGGCCCAGCGTTTCCAGCATGGTTTCCACCGCGATCACATCCTCGCGTCGGTGTACGTCGATATGGACATGCAATCGGCCGTCGAAGTCGAAACTGATCTGCGCGTCCTCGGGGCAGGCTGACTTCAGCATGGCCAGAATGCCGTTCAATTCGTCGGTCACGGTGGTTGATCCGGCCAGTGCCGGAAACGGTTCAACGCTGGCGGTGGTTACCTTTTGCACGTCCCCCATAAGGCCTCCCTTCGATGCAGGCTCTGATAGGGGAATAATACTAGATCGCCGGGGTTGAGAGAAGAGATTGCTTCACAATTAATCGTTTTGTGCGCGTGATAAACAGGGGCGCTGCCGGGGCCATGTGCCGCGTGGGCGGGCGGGCGAGAAATACGCGCGCGTATCAGGCAAGGTTTTGATATTAAAGCGCCTTGTCCGGCGCTGCGTGGCACGTGCACCTGGCGCTCCGTGCGGCCGGGCGCGCAGCAGCCAGCCAAGGCGCGCGCGGCAGGCCTGCTTGCCTGCGCGCGCGCCCTTAACCTTACAGTTCTTCGGGCCAGTACAGGCGCATCGGATTGGTCACGAGCAGCTTCTGCTGCAGCTCGGCCGTGGGGGCGATGCGGGGGATCATGTCGACGATGTGGCCATCATCGGGGATCGACTTTTCCATGTTGGGGTGCGGCCAGTCGGTGCCCCAGATGCAGCGGTCGGAATAATCTGCCACCAGCGGCGCCACGGCGCGGGCGAAATTGTCCCACGGATCGCCGCCCGCCAGATCGAGGCGATCGGGGCAGGTGGGCTTGAACCAGATGTCGGGGCGGCTGTCGAGCAGGCTGCGGAACGCCTTCATGTCGGCGCCATCGGGGCCCTGTGTCACATCGGGGCGGCCCATGTGGTCGACCACCACCAGGCGCGGCAGCGCGGCGATGAAGGGGCGCAGCTCCTCGAGGATGTCGGCCTCGAAATAGATGACGATGTGCCAGTCCTGCGGAATGCGGGCGGCCACTTCGAGGAACTTGTCCTTGGGCGCGTTGTCGACGAGGCGCTTGAGGAAGTTGAAGCGGATGCCGCGCATGCCGCCGGCGTGCAGCGCCGCGATCTCCTCCTCGCTGATGTCGGGGTCGACCACGGCCACGCCGCGCGCCTTCCCGCCCGAAACGGCAATGCCGTTCAACGTGGCGGCATTGTCGGTGCCATGGCACGAGGCCTGCACGATGACATTGCGCGAAAAGCCCAGATGGTCGCGCAGGGCGAACAGCTTGTCCGGGCCGGCATCCTCGGGCAGGTACTTGGCCTTGGCGCTGAAGGGGAACTGCGCCATCGGGCCGAACACATGGCAATGCGCGTCGATCGCGCCGGGCGGCGGGGTATAGGTGGGCTTCGACGGGGCGCCGTGCCAGCTGGTGATACGCTCGGACATCTGAACTCTCCTTGGGATCTTAGCCGAAGACGGTGCCGTCGAACAGCTTGCGCGCGGTGCGCAGCAAAGCGGCGGTGCGCACATTGCCGGTCTCGTCGGTTTCCAGCACGCAGCTCATCTCGCCGGTCGGGTGCTCGACCGAGAGGGTCTTGCGCGGGCCATCCGGGATCTGCGCCACTTCGGCCGCAGGCGAACCGGGAATGAGGCAGGCCGTGGCCACGCTGACCGCGCCCAGCACGCCGATGGTGGCATGGGCGCGATGCGGGATGAAGCTGCGCACCGTGACCGCGCCGCCGTTCCTGGGCGGGGCGACCAGCATCATCTTGGGCACCGACTTGTCTTTGACGTCGCCCAGATTCATGGTCGCGCCCACCGACAGGCGGATGGCCTCGATCGTCGCCTTCAGCTCGGTGTTGGCGTCCAGCTCCTCGCGGGTTTCATAGCCGGTGATGCCAACGTCCGCCGCCTTCATCACCACGCAGGGCATGCCATTGTCGATGAGGGTAACCGGCACGCCATTGACCACGTCCACCGCATTCCCGCTGGGCAGCAGCGCCCCGCAGGACGACCCCGCCGTATCGCGGAATTCGAGCGGAATGGGGGCGTGCGCGCCGGGCACGCCGTCGATCTTCGCCTCGCCCTTGTAGGTGACCACGCCGCCCGGCGTCTGCACGGTGGCGACAGCAACCTGCCCGGTGTTCTCCATGAAGATCGCCACGCGGGTTTCATCGCCCGTGGCCGCGACCAGCCCGCGCTCGATGGCGAAGGGGCCGATGCCGGCCAGGATGTTGCCGCAGTTCTGCGCGTCGGTCACAATCGCCTGATCGACGAAGACCTGCAGGAACAGGTAGTCCACGTCGATGCCCTCGCGGGTCGACTTGCTCACCACGCCCACCTTGCTGGTCAGCGGGTCGGCGCCGCCCATGCCGTCGATCTGGCGCGGGTCGGGGCTGCCCATCACGCCCAGCAGGAAGGCATCGCGCGTGGCGGTGTCGGCGGGCAGGTCGTCTTTCAGGAAGAAGGCGCCCTTGGAAGTGCCGCCGCGCATCCACATGCAGGGGGCCGAAATATCGGTGGTCATGGTTCGCATCCCTTTTGAGGAAGGGTTATTGATGCGGGCTTGGCTTGCACTGCCGTCACCCTCTCGCCGCAAGACGTTGGCCGGGGCGCAGGGGGCGCGATCGGCCCCCCGCGCCGCGCCGGGTCAAACGTACTTCAGCCCTTCCTTCTCGAGCCGCTCGCGCATCTTGTACATGTCGAGGCCCAGCACGCCGTCAGCCAGCTTCTGGCGCTTCTCGCCTTCGTTGGCTTCGCGGGCCTGCGCGGCCTTCAGCACTTCGGCGGCCTTGGCGCGCGGCACGACCACGACGCCATCATCGTCGGCCACGATCACGTCGCCCGGCTGCACGGCGGCATTGGCGCAGACCACCGGCACGTTCACGCTGCCCAGCGTGTTCTTGACCGTGCCCTGCGCGTAAACGGCCTTGGACCACACGGGGAAGTTCATTTCGGTGAGGTCGCGCACGTCGCGCACGCCGGCGT
>DATMUT010000312.1:0-10579 GCA_035563755.1 Novosphingobium sp. | reverse complement strand
GCAGCGGGTCGCGAAAGAACGCGCAGATGCACACCACCAGCAAGCCCAGCGGCCAGGCCAGCAAGCTCCACCCCATGAGGGCGCTGAGCACGCAGACGATTGCGGCGACGGCGGCAAATTTGCGCGCTTCGGGGTGAATTGCCGGCCAGTGCCACCCTGCGGTGCCACGGCCCTGATTGTCTGAAATTTCTCCGGCCATGCGATGCCCTCTAGGCGTTGCGGGGCAAGGCGACAAGAAGCTTGGTGCGATTGGCCGCGCCACAACTGTGGGATATGCCGGATTGCATATCGCCCGAGGGGCGCGGTAATGCTGCCGCCACCAGGCAGATTGCGGCAAATTGCACCAAATTTACCTTTTTGCGCTGCTGGCCCACTCCATTCCGGAACTAACGGCGCGCGACAGCAATTGGCCCCTGCGGCATCATCGCCCCATGTCCAGAAACGAGCTTCACCCGGCGCTGCGCGCGGCGCGGCATTTTGTACTGGTCGCAAACGGCCGCAACGCAGGCGCGCAATCGCGCGCCTCATTCAACCGCGATGTCCAGCATCTGATGGATACGTTGTGGGAAATGGGCATCAGGCCCAGCCCGCCCTGCGCTGACCCGCAGTAATCCGGCCCTCCGCGCAGGCCATCGAGCCGCCAGATCGGCAAGGCTGCCCCCTCGCTCAACCGGGGCTGTGCGCAGCCAGCGGCGCAGCTATGATGAAGGCCACAAAAAGCATCTGGTGTGGCGACCAATCGGCAATGGCACGAAGCAAGGCGGGCGTAGCTTCGCTGGTGCCTTCATGCGTGCGGCCGAGACATCGATCCCGACCCAAGGCAGCAAGGGCGGGCCAACGGGCCACTGGGCCGTATCGCACTTCAAATCCTGCGGGTGATGCTGCGAGTCGCAGCCTTGGCGCGACTACGCCAGATCAGCAACGCCTATGGCCTCGACGCAACTCGGGTGCCGGCACAGGCCCGGCATTTTCTGTCGCTCATGCCCGGCCGCAAGGCGCCTGTGTATGGCCACGCCAGCCCAAGCCGAGAACAGCGCGGTGCAGGTGCGCGCCAGATGCTCGAGACCTTGCCCTAGGTCGAACAGCCCGGAGATGTCGCTAGCCTCATAGGTGGTGCCCCAAAAATCGCCGACACCCCCGCCCCCCGAATTTGTGGGCCATCAGTTCACCGATACGGCTAACAAGAAGGTCTGCTTCGCCAGCAGCTCCAGCGCCTCGGGCGACTGGACAGCGCTGAACTAAGCCGGCGCGGAGGAGCAGAGGCGAACAGCACAGCTCATTCGTCTGGTCATTTACGCATTACTGCGTCATATTGGGTTAACCAAATGCGCTATAATTGCAGAACGGGTATCGCAACAGACCGGGCATAGAGCGGTCAAAACTATAAGCAAACGGCACAGATATGATTGAACTTTTCAAATCCATGGCCGTGCTGTGCGTGCCATGCGTCATGCTTGGCTGCATGGTCGCGATCGCCATGAACCAGTGGGCTTCGGAGCGATCGCTGGCGGTGCGCACGGCGATGGCTTCGCTCATCGCGACCTTGCCGATCTTGTCCATGGCCACCTTTGCGTTGATCACGCTGGGCGATTTTCCGGCGATCCTCTTCCAGATGACCCCGGCTGAATTCCTCATCCCCTTCACCGTCCAGATAGTCTTGATCCTTGTGCTTGCAGCCCCTCTGGCATGGCTGATCTCGCGCCACGGCGCGCGCCTGCCTTCAAAGGCCAGCGTGTTCGAATAAGGACGGCAGCCCCCGCTGTAAGGCGCCGCGCAACAATGCCTCCGCATGGAAGGCGGGGCGGCAAGGGCGGGCGGCATTCGGCTGGGGCGCAGCTTCACGCCAGCCTGACCAGGCACAGACATCAGAGCCGAACCGAGCGGTTATAACGCCCTCATTTTCTTGCAAATATCAGCAGTTCTTCACACAACACAGATTATCAAGACATCTGCCAGCGAAAAATGTCAGTAATACTGCCATTGCCCAACATTTCGTTTTGCGGCCCTGCAGGTCTTTTCCCTGCAAACTCTTTTGACGGGCAATTATCCCCGACAAGCCGTTGAAAACAGGCTAAGCGTTAACGGCTACGTTAATCTTTCTTCCCATAACCGGTCCACATCCTGAAGGGAGAAAGCTAATGCCCATGCGGCGCAACAAGAAGCTGATCTTCCTGTCGATCGTCGGTGTCATCGTCACAACCGGATTGCCTATTCTCGCCGCAATCACCCTGGCTCACCGCGAAGCCATGGCAGATGAACATGCCCACCTTTCCGCGCTGGCGCGGTCAGCGCTTGCCGGGGTAGATGCCACCACCAACCAGCTTCGCACCGGCGGTGCGATCGTCAACCGCCTGTCCCGCCAGGAGGCCTGCTCCGACAAGGGGCTGACGCTGATGCGCGAGATCGATCTTGGCTCGCCGCTCCTTCAGGCTGTCGGTTATGCCGAGGGGCGAAAAATGGTCTGCTCCTCCTTTGCCGGGCGACGCATGTTCGACCTTGGCCCAGCCGAGATGACCACGGTATTACACGCCGAATTGCGCCGGAACATCTCGCTGATTGATCCTAACGCCACCTATTTCACTTCCACGCGCGGGCATTTTGTCGGCATCGTTCACAAGGACCTGCCCCTGTTCTCGGTGTCCTCAGAGCCCGGGTTGCGATTGGGCGTCTTTCTATGGTCCAATCGCCAGCCCTTGTTCAACCGTGGCAATGTCGACCACCGGCTGATCACAGCGGACCTTGCCGATGGCTCTGTCTTTCAGAGTGGCGATGACATTGTCGCGATAGCCAAATCCAGACAGTATGACCTTGGCGCAATTGCAGTCTTGCCGCTCTCGCATGTCGCCGATCATCTGCGTCAGACCGTGCTGGTCCTTGTCCCCATCGGCATATTCACCGGTTGGCTGTTTTCTGTCGGACTGATCGTGGTCATCCGCCAGCGCATATCCATGGCCACCATGATCCGTAACGGCATAAAGGAGAACGAATTTTTTCTTTTATATCAATTAGTCACCAACCTATCAACCGGCAAGGTCGAAGGCGCCGAAGCGCTGATCCGGTGGCGCCATAATTCCGGCCACATGGTCGCGCCCGATAACTTTATTCCCGCGGCCGAACAGGCAGACCTGATGCCAATGCTGACCCGCCATGTGCTGCGCCTGCTGGCCCGTGACGTTCAGGGGATTCCCGAAAGCTATCCTGACTGCCACTTTGCGATCAATTTTTCAGCCGCCGACATTCATCGCCCCGATGCCATCGCGGACCTGCACAATTTTGTCCGGCAGTCAGGCCTGGGCTTCGACCGGATCGTGATCGAGGCGACCGAGCACAGCTTCATCGACGTCAATGAGGCCAATAAAAACATTGCCGAGATGCGGCAGGCAGGCGCTAAAGTCGCCATAGACGACTTCGGGATCGGCTATTCCAGCTTGGCATATCTGGCGCAACTGGATGTGGATTATCTCAAAATCGACAAGCTGTTCATCAGCGCTCTGGGCACCGCATCGGCCACCAGCCGGGTGGCCAGCCAGATCATCCAGATGGCCAAAAGCCTTGATCTCAAGACCGTTGCCGAAGGGGTCGAGACCGAGGAACAGGAGAAAATCCTGCGCGATCTCGGCGTGGATCTGGTTCAGGGCTATCGCTATGGCGTACCCATGCCGATTGACGACCTGATCCGGTATCTGCGGCACGAGGAGAGCCGGCTCCAGCCAGGCCCACTTTCGCCCGCTCGATAGCGGCTATCCACCGCCGCCCAGGGCGGAATGGTTATGCGCTGCGCGATTGCTGCCTTGCGCGAAACTGGGCTGGTGGTTCGCCGGCCAGCCTGGCGAAGGCCTGCGCAAAGGCGCTGAGTGACGCATAACCGACATCGGCGGCCACTTCGGTGACCCGGCGGCCCTCAGCCAGCAAAGCCATCGCCTTCAGAATGCGCGCCTGCGCCAGCCACGCCTGCCAGTTCATGCCGGTTTCCTGGGCGAAAGCGCGCCGGAAAGACCGCTCCGACATGGCGGCCGCGGCAATGGCGGCACTTTGGCTGGCCTCCGCGAGGTTGGCTGTGGCCTGATCCATAGCTCGGCAGATGGAAGGGTGGGCCGCACCGGGCAGAAACAGCGGCAACTCCGCCTCGAGCCATTGCGCGCACAGCAGTGCCAGCGTTTGGAGGAAGCTGGCGGCCAGCGGATCGGTTTCGCTCGCGGCCAGCGGCCAGCGCGTGGCATGCAAGATCATCTCGCGCATCAGCGGGCTGGCCACCAGAATGCGGACACGGCCTTGCTCATCGACCACAGCCTCCGGCGAAAAATAAAGCGAGAGGATGCGGGCATCGGCAATCAGCGTGCGGTGGCTGGCGCCGGCGGGGATCCATGCGGCGCGGCCGATTGGCAGCAGATGGCGGCCGGATGCGGTTTCGATCTGGGTGGGGCCGTCGAGCGCGTAGAGCAATTGATGGTAGGCGTGCGTATGCCAGTCGTAGAAGGTGTTGCGCAGCGGATCGAGGAAGGCGAACCCCACCCCCACCGGCCGGTCAAGGCCATAAGATTGCAGGGCCCCTCTGGTTTCGTCGCTGCTCAAAGCCTTCATGGCCGGTATCCGTTGATCATTGGCCGCCGATCGTTAGCCGGTCAGGCTGGCGGGCGCTATCCCTGCAATCCAGAGGAGACGCTCATGACCATTCACGACGACGCCATTATTCGCCAGTTCACCCGTTGGGCCAAGCCCTTTGCCGATCTGCCCATCCACGCCGAGGCCGATGGGATGGCGCGCTCGGTGGCGGCTTGCGCACTGTCGGGCACGGAGGAGCTGCTCGATGTCGCCTGCGGCCCGGGCATTCTGACCTGCGCACTGGCTGGCGAAGCGCGCGCGGTGGCCGGCATCGACGTGACCGCCGCGATGATCGAGCAGGCACGGGCGCGGGAGGCCGCCATGGGGCTGGGCAATCTGGACTGGCATGTCGGCAATGCCGCGGCGCTGCCGTTTGCCGACAATCGCTTCGACCGGGTTGTAACGCGCTACAGTTTTCACCACATGACCGACCCGGTCGCCATTCTGGCCGAGATGCGCCGCGTGTGCCGCCCTGGTGGCCGGATCGTGGTGATCGACGCAACGCCCTCGCCAGAAACGCAGGCCGCCTATGACCGCATGGAAACGCTGCGTGACCCCACCCACACCAGCGCGCTGACCCTTGACCAATTGCGCGTCCTCGGGCGGGAGGCGGGCCTGTGCGAGGTGCTGGTCGACAGCTACCTGCTTGAGGCGCGGCTCGACACGCTGACTGACGCGCAGGACATGCCCGCGCTGACGGCGATGTTTGATGCCGACATCGCCAGTGGGCAAGATGCGATCGGTGTGGGGGCCTGGCATGCGCCAGATGGGGTCCGCTTCCGCTTTCCCATTTCGATCATTGCCTGGGAAAAGCCATAACCAACGGGCATTCGCTGAATCTGGCGCCCACCTTATGAGCCAATGGCAGGTTACGACGGCTCAGTCGTAGCCTGCCAACGACCGCCTTTCGCCACGCCAGCAGGATCAGACGCCGACATGGCATGTCGCCATCACGATTGCGGCGCCCCCTTCCCGCCCATTGGGCCCGGATTGATCTGCTTGCGCCGCCGGGCGCAGCCTGCTCCGTCATGGGAGCCATTCGGTGCCGTTCGCCAGCGCTTCATCCGATAGCGCGTGTGATCTCGCGGATAAAAAAGGACAAATCAATGGGTTTGGAGCAACGCGAAAGCGTTGCCGGAAAGAAGATTTCCGAGAAGAACAGGCTGCGCAAGAGCAGGCCCAGATCACGCGCCGAGGCCTTGGGATCGGCGGAACCAAGCTTTTCAAAAATCAGTTCCCAGCGGCTTTGCCGGATCAGCATGGCATTTTCGACCAGTTGCATCAGCTCGGGATCGCGGCGCGCCAGGTTGAAACATTCGTAGCGCGCCAGGACATCGGTGCCACGCGCCTGGGACGCGACGTTCAACCACATGTCATGGCAACATTGCGCAACGATCTCGACGGTGGGCTGGCCGCCGCACTCTGCATCGATCCGGCTGATGATGTTGTCCAATTGTTTGGCGTCGGAGGCAAAAACATGGCGGATCACCATCGCCACCAGATCTTCGCGGCGACGGAAATAGGCAGATGTCGTCCCCTCGGGCAAGCCCAGATGGCGGTCGACGGCGCGATGGGTGAAGCCTCGGCTGCCATGTTCGCCCAGCACTGCCAATGCAGCATGCTTCAATTCCTCGCGCCGGTTGCCAGTGTCACGTCCGGCGGTTTTCTCCGCTTTCACCCGAGGTTGGGCCATCTCTCACACACTCCGCTTGCCGTTGCCATCTTTCGCCTGCCTTGCGTCGCTTGACAAGGACAGATGTATTCTACATTTGTAGTTATCGAATGAAGAATCGCCAGCTCGTAAAATGAGCGGCAACAGGGGAGAGATGAGGATGACCTTGCAGGTTTTGCGCAAGCTGCTGTTTGTGGGCGTTGGCATGGCAACCATGCCCACGGCCCAGGTCCACGCCCAGACAACGCCACCTCAGGCCGCCGAAACGCCTGGCCTTCAGGACATCGTAGTGACCGCCCAGCGCCGTGTCGAAAGCGCGCAGAAAGCCGCGGTTGCCATCACCGCGGTTTCGGGCAGTGACCTAATCCGAGCGGGCGTATCTGACACCACCAGCCTGCAAAGGCTGGCTCCGGCCCTTTCGGTACAGCCTTCGGGCGGCACGACCAGCATCTATGTGCGCGGTGTGGGCACCCAGGCGGGCAATTCCTATGCCGAAAACGCGGTGGGGTTCAATTTCAACGGCGTGTTCATCGCGCGCCCCACGGCCCCCTCGGGCGTCTATTACGACCTTCAGCGCGTGGAAGTGGTCAAGGGCCCACAGGGCACCCTCTATGGGCGCAATGCCACGGGCGGGGCGATCAACGTCCTGCCCAACCGGCCCAAGCTGGACACGTTGAGCGGCGACATCAACCTTGAGGCCGGGAACTATGACTCGCGCAAGGGATCGGTGGCGATCAATCTGCCGCTGGGCTCGATGGTGGCGCTGCGCGTGGCGGGGCAGGTTGTCGACCACAAGGGCTATCTTTCCGATGGGTACGACGATGACAAGGGCGAGGCAGGCCGCGTTTCCCTGCTGGTGAAGCCTTCGGCTGACTGGTCGGTGACCTTTGTCGGCGATTATTACCACCAGCACGGCATGGGCGCGGGCGAAGTGCTGTTGCCCTCGTCGGTTGCCGGCGCCCCTGCCCTTACCGCGCGCATCGGCGGATCCGACCCCGTCTCCGTGGCCGCGCTCCAGTCGTATGCCGCTACTGTGGCCGGGCCGCCCTTCTGCGGCGGTCTGGGCAAGCTGGTGACCAGTGGCTGCGTGATGCCCCCCAAGGGCGATGGCTATATCGCGGGCAATTTCTGGGGTCTGAGCGCGCAGGTCGAGGGCGATCTCGGCTTTGCCAACCTGACCTTCATCCCGGCCTATCGCCACAGCGCGTCAAGCTACAACTCCTACCTGCCGGGCTTCCAGTTGCTGGTCAATGACAGCTCCAGCCAGCTCTCGCTTGAAACGCGCCTGACCTCGAAGGACACCGGGCGACTGCGCTATGTGCTGGGCGGTTTCTACTTTGCCGAGGATCAGCATGCGATCAACGCCTTTTCGCAAGGGACCCTGTCGACCACGCTGTTCAACCCGTTGCTGCACACCGAAAGCGTTGCCGGCTTTGGCCAGCTGACCTATCTGGTCACGCCGCGTCTGCGGCTGGTGGCGGGGGGCCGCTACACGCATGAAACCAAGAGCCAGACCACCTCGCTGGCCGCTGGCGGCCTGCCCCTTGCGGTAAACCCGCCGCTGGGCGCGCCCTTCACCGGCAATCTGGCCTTCGACAAAGCGACGTGGAAGGCGGGCGTGGAATTTGACGCAGGGCCCCGCTCGCTGCTCTACGCGAATGTCTCGACCGGGTTCAAGGCGGGCGGCTTCTTTGTCGCGGCGCCCCCTGCCAACACCTTCGCGCCCGAATTGCTCACCGCCTACACCGTGGGGTCCAAGAACCGCTTCTGGGGCAACCGGCTGCAAGTCAACGTCGAGGCCTTTTATTGGGATTACACCAACCAGCAGATCTCGTTCGTGGGCGGCGTGCCGTCCTCGACGGGGCTTTACACCCAGGGCGGCGTAACGGTGAATGCGGGCAGTTCGCGCATCTATGGTGCGGAAGCGGAACTGCGGTTCGCCCCCACCAGACACGATCTGTTCAGCGCCGACGTGCAGTACCTCAACGGCCGCTACAACAGCCTGCAAACCGCGGCCTTCTCGAACACCGGGGCCCCGCTGCCCACGGGTTGCACGGTAACGGGCAGCAGCCTGGCCAACCCCGGTATCAACGCGGCGCGTTTCTTCTTCACCGATTGCTCGGGCAAGCCGACCGTCTATTCGCCCAAGTGGACCGTCAACCTCGATTATGCCCACACCTTCGAACTGGGTAAGGGCATGCAACTGGTGGCGGGCGCCCGCACGACCATCAAGTCGGACTACTATCTCAACGTCAATTTCCAGGACAACGAGAAGCAGGCCGCCTATCGCATGTCGGACGCCTATCTGACGCTGGAAGGGCCCGACCAGCGCTGGAGCCTGAGTGGCTTCATCAACAACATCGAAAATCGCGCCGTGCTGGTGCGGGCGGGCAACCGGCCGATCCTCAACGTGTCCTATGGCACGCTGGCCGCGCCGCGTGTTTACGGCATGCGCCTGGGCTATCACTTCTAACCACGGGTAAACCACGTCGGCGGCCGGGCTTTCCGGCCGCCATCATGGGAAAGGCTTTTTGCATGATCCGCCGCCGGGCTTCCTTCACTATCCTCTTGCTGTGCCTTGCGGGTAGCATGGCCCAGGGCCAGTCAACGCCCGCCCAATCGGCTCCTGCCGCGTCCGCTTCGCCCCAATCCGCCCCCGCAACGCGCCTGATCCTGCTGGGCACGGGTGGTGGCCCGGGGGGCCGCGTTGATCGCGCAGGGATCGCCACCATGCTGGAAGTGGAGGGGCACCGCTATCTGGTCGATGCGGGCGGGGGCGTGTCGCGCCAACTGGCCATGGCGGGCCTGGCAGAGCGCGATGTGCCCCTGGTCTTCCTCACTCACCTGCACGACGATCACTATGCCGGCCTGCTCAGCCTTGCCAGCTTTGCCTATTCCACACAGGGCAAGGCCATGATGCTGATCGGCCCTGCGGGCACCAAGCGCCTGGCCACGGCGCTGGGCGATGTGATGGCGATCAACGCACAGATCCGGGGCGCGGAAAGCGGGGCGATGCGCCCGGTCAATGCCTTCCTTTCCGCGCGCGACATCGGGCCCGGAGCCATATTCAAGGACGAAGCCGTCGCCGTGACGGCCATGGTCAACACGCATTACGCGCTGCTTGACAAGGGCGCCGCACCCGATGCGCAGTCGCTGTCCTATCGCTTCACCATCGGCGGCAAGTCGGTGGTGTTCACCGGCGACACCGGCCCATCGCCCGATCTCGCCGCCTTTGCCAAGGGCGCGGATGTTCTGGTCTCCGAGATGGCTACCGCCGCCGATCGCGCCATCGTGCCGCCCCAGATACGCCATCATATGGATGTCGAGCATCTCTCGCCCACTCAGGTGGGCGATCTGGCCCGGCAGGCAGGCGTGGCCAAGCTGGTGCTCAGCCATGTGGGCACGGTCAGCGAGCAGGATCTGGCCGAGGTACGCGCCCATTATTCCGGCCCTGTCGTACTTGGGCGGGATTTGCAGACCATTTCATTCTGATCAGCGCGTAACTCATGCGCCAAGGGAGATTTTGATGTTGCCATCAATCATGAGCCGGTCTGTCCTGGCCTGCATGGCCGGGTTGCTGATCGCCGCGCCGCTGAGCGCCCAAACACCGCCCACCCCGTCGCCTCGGGCCCCCACTTCCTACACATGGGTCACGCTGGGCACGATGGGCGGGCCCATGCCGCGCCCGGGCCGCAACGAACCGGCTAACCTGCTTGTCCGCAAGGGCGAGGCCCATTTGATCGACACCGGCGATGGCGCGATGACCGCCATGGCCGACGCGGGCGTCGATTACCCTGATCTGCGCACGATCTGGATCAGCCATATCCACTTCGATCATTTGGGCGGCCTGTTCGCCGTGCTGGGCCTGCGGCTGCAATCGCGCGCGGTGGGGCCGCTGACGATCTACGGCCCGCCCGGCATGAAAGACATCGTCAATGGCCTGATCGCCGCGATGCGCCCCAGCGCCCGTTCGGGCTTTGGCATTCCGGGCGAAGTGGCGATTGACCCGGCCAGCAACATCCATGTGGTGGAACTGGACGATGGCGCCGTGGTCAAGCTCGACGGCTTTACCGTGCGCGTGGCCAGCAATTCCCACTACAGCTTCGTGCCTGGCAGCCAGGAGGAGAAGTTCTTCCGCTCGCTGTCCTATCGCTTTGACATGCCGGACCGCTCGATCATCTACACCGGCGACACCGGGCCCAGCGACAAGGTGACCACGCTGGCCAAGGGGGCCGACATGCTGGTCACCGAAATGATCGACCTGGACAACACCCTGGCGCAGATGAACAGCCGCGCCCGCCATAT
>DATMUT010000311.1:0-3997 GCA_035563755.1 Novosphingobium sp. | reverse complement strand
GAGCAGCAGCCGGAGCCGCCACATCGCCAGCATCACCACCGATGACGGCGATCACCGTGCCAACCTTCACGTTCTCGGTGCCCTCGGCCACCAGCAGGGCGCCAACGGTGCCCTCGTCAACGGCCTCGAATTCCATCGTCGCCTTGTCGGTCTCGATCTCGGCCAGGATGTCGCCCGACTTGACCTCGTCACCGACCTTGACCAGCCACTTGGCCAGCTTGCCCTCTTCCATCGTGGGCGAGAGCGCCGGCATCTTCAGTTCGATCGCCATCTCAGTAGCTCTCCACCAGCACGTCGGTATACAGTTCGGGCATTTCGGGCTCGGGCGAGTTCTCGGCGAAGTCGGCAGCCTCGGTCACGATCGTGCGGATGCGCTTCTCGATGTCCTTGAGCTTGTCCTCGGGAATGCCGCGTTCCAGCAGTTCCTTCTTGGCCGCCTCGATCGGGTCGCGATGCTCGCGCACGTCCTGCACTTCCTCGCGGCTGCGATACTTGGCAGGGTCGGACATCGAGTGGCCGCGATAACGGTAGGTGTTGAGTTCCATCAGCACCGGGCCGTTGCCGGCGCGCACATATTCGGCCGCCACATTGGCCGCCGCACGCACTTCGAGCACGTCCATGCCGTTGACGGCCATGCCCGGAATGGTGAAGGCCGAACCGCGACGGTGGAAATGCGTCTCGGCCGAGGAGCGCTTGACCGCCGTGCCCATGGCGTACTGGTTGTTCTCGATCACGAAGATGATCGGCAGCTTCCAGAGAGCAGCCATGTTGAAGCTCTCGTAAACCTGGCCTTGGTTGGCCGCGCCGTCGCCAAAATAGGCAACGCACAGGCCGCCGTCCTGGCGGTAGTTGTGCGCAAAGGCCAGACCCGCGCCCAGTGCCACCTGCGCGCCCACGATGCCGTGGCCGCCGTAGAACTTGTGGTCGGTGCTGAACATGTGCATCGAGCCGCCCTTGCCGCGGCTGATGCCAGCCTCGCGGCCGGTCAGTTCGGCCATGATGACCTTGGGGTCGATGCCATAGGCCAGCATGTGACCGTGGTCACGATAGCCGGTGATGACACTGTCGTGCCCTTCCTGAAGGGCCGACTGGATGCCCACCGCAACGGCTTCCTGGCCGATGTAGAGGTGGCAGAAGCCGCCGATCAGGCCCAGGCCATAAAGCTGGCCGGCACGCTCTTCGAAGCGGCGGATGAGAACCATCTGCTCGTAGAAATGCAGCAGCTCTTCATCGCTGGCCGCATAGCGCTTGATGGCGTCATACGCCTCTTGCAGCGCGTGCAGGTTGTCGGATGCATCGGATGCCGCGGTGTTATCCGCAGCCGTAGTTTTGCCGGTTTTGGCCAAGACGACTTCCCCTGAAGGACAGTTTGCGTGGGCGGTCTATACGACCAAGGTCCAAGAGCGCAAACCACCGCATACGATTTTTTTGATGACCCGCGACCAGATGTGATGGCCGCCGCGTCACCGGCCGGCACGGAGAGCCACGGGCGGAAAATCCGCCCGAAAAATCCCTTGCCGGTCAGCGCACCATCATGATCATCTCGTCGGGGTGTGCAACGTTTAGATTCTTGCGCACGAGCTCGCTCGTGAGGTCAGGATCGGAATGTTTGGGGTCAAGCAGCGCAACACGATTGCGCAATTCGTCACGCTCCTTGACCAGCTGCTCGATTTCGCCCTTTCGCTCGCTCAGCAGGCGGCGATTCTCGCCCCAGGCGAGCAGGCCGCTTGGCCCGGCAACCGCCAGCGCCAGCATCACCAGCAACGAACACAGCGCAAGCCCCTGCGCCACACCTTCGCGGGCAAGGACAGGTTTGGACTGGACGACGGCTTTTGGCATGAGCAGAAAGGAATCACGTTTGCGCCCGCATTTCAAGGGGGCCAACCGCGTTATTCGTACATTTTGCGACAATTTGGCGACTCAATATCAGGCCGGCAACGAACTAGGATATGCGCCATGTCAAAAGTTACGCACATATCCGGGCAATCACGTTTAGCCCGCGTTTGTAACGTTTCGTTTAAATTTCGACCAATGCCGGGAAATCGACCGGCCCAGCCAAGCCGGACAAACGCCATATGAGCGATCCAAACCAGCGACAGCACCCGCGTGACAGCCTTTTCCTGTTGGCGCCGTTCGAATGGGCGCGCGAAACGACGCCCCGGCAGGTCAAGGTGCGCAACCTCTCGGCCAGCGGCCTCATGGTAGAGGCCGAGTTGCGACCTGCCCCCGTGGCGGGCGATGTGGTATCACTGGAGCTGCGGAACATCGGCAAGGTGAGCGGCGTTGTGGCCTGGGCGCAGGGCAACCGTTTCGGCGTGGCGCTCGACCAGGAGATCGACCCGCAAAAGGTCCGCATGACCCCTGCCCAGGACGATCCTGGCGATCGCGCTTATTACCAGCGCGGCCCTCTGGGCGTTCTGAACCGGCCCGACGAAACCGTATCGCATCGCCTGCGCAAGATCTGACCCGGCCGCGCAAATTCAGCCATGCGACGGCTGGTTGCCGCCCATTTGCGACGAACCTTTGCCGATTTATGGCATTTTTAGGTGCTGCGCGCCAACCCTGCGCCTATTCGGGGCGGGCCTCGGATAAATACAAGATTGAACGGGCCCCTGCGGGGTTCCGTTGGTACCTGCGGCCGCTTCCGATCACACCTATCCCTTAGCGATCGTGAAGCGGCGCATTTCTCCGCGCCGCCTCCTGCAAATTGTCGCAGCTCAAGCCGGACCGACAAGCCCTGCACCGGCGAGCGGCTCGGCCTCGCTCGCTCCCGAAACCATCAGCCTGTACCCCACGCCCGGCTCGGTCAGCAGCATCGCCGGCTCCGAGGGATTGAGCTCGATCTTGTTGCGCAGCATGCCCACATAAACGCGCAAATATTGCGGGTCCGCCTCGGACCGCCCCCAGCCTGCCGCCAGCAGGCGCTTTTGCGTGACAACCTGCCCGGCGCTATCGGCCAGCGTGCGCAAAAGATTGTACTCCTTTGGCGAAAGGCGAATGACCTCGCCGCGCAGCTTCACCTCGCGCGTCGCGTAATCCATCGACAATTCGCCACCGTCGAAACGCTCGGCCGGGGTGCTGCTGCCTTTGCTGCGCCGCAATGCCGCCCGCACCCGCGCCAGCAATTCGCCCAGCACGAAAGGCTTGTCCACGTAATCATCGGCCCCGCGATCGAGCGCGGCGATCTTTTCCTCCTCGGCATGGCGGGCCGAAATGACGATGATCGGCGTTGCGCATTGCCCGCGCAGCTGGCTGATCACGTCCTTGCCGTCCATGTCCGGCAGGCCAAGATCGAGCAGGATGACGTCCGGGTTTTCGACCGTGACAGTCGCGATGGCGGCATTGCCGTCGCTGGCCACCGACACCACATGCCCCACCGCCCGCAGCGCCGAGCGCAAGGCGCGCAGGATGCCGGGTTCGTCGTCGACGACAAGGATATGGCCGTTCATCATTATCTTTCTGGCATCGGGTTCATAGGCAGACGTATCGCTATAGTCGTACCTGCGCCATGGGCAACGGGCGAAATGATCGCGATCGATCCGCCCGACGCTTTCACAAAACCCTTGGCAATGGCAAGCCCCAGGCCGGTGCCCCGTGCGCCACCATCGCTGCGCTGCACGCGATAGAACCGTTCGAACACGCGCTCCTGCTCCTCGGGCGCTATGCCTATGCCCTCGTCGGTCACGCTGATGAGGCATTGCCCGCCCTCCACCCCGCAACCGATCACCACGCGGCTGTCGGCCGGACTGTAGCGCAAGGCGTTCTGCACCACATTGGTCAGCGCCAGATCAAACAGCGTGACATCGACCGAAACGGTGATCTCGCGACCTTCCGGCTTGAACACGATGTTGCGCGCGGGCGACTCGCGGCGGGCATGGGCGATGACCTTGCCAATCATGTCGGGCGCCGAAAGTGGCGAGGCCTGCAGCCCGATCTCGGCTGATTGCAGTCGCGTCATCTGCAGCAGGTTCGACGTCAGAAGGTTAAGCCGCTGCGT
>DATMUT010000310.1:0-3305 GCA_035563755.1 Novosphingobium sp. | reverse complement strand
CTCGGCGGTCGCGACGTAGAGCCATGGCGGCGACAACGCGGTGATGAGCGACTCGGCATAGCGGCTCTTGCCCGAGCGCGCGCCGCCAATCACGAAAAGGCTGGGTGGGACGATCCGCTCAGGCACCGGCGCCTCCCAGCGCCAGAGCCAACAGCGCGTCGACATCGAGATGCGTTTCCAGTTGGGCAGCAATCGCATCGAGCGCCGCATCCACATTGGCCGCATGATCGACATGATCGCTGCTTGCCCCCAGCATGTCGAGCAAGGCCGCGCGCAAGGGCGTGCTGGCCATTGCGCCGTGCACATAGCTGCCCATCACGCGCCCATCGGCGGTCATCGCCCCATCGGCACGACTGTCCTCGAGCAAGCCAAACGGGCGCTGGCAATCCGGCCCCGAAGTCTCGCCCACATGCATCTCGAAGCCTTCGAAATGTTGCCCCAGCGCCACCCCGCGCACGCGCCGCAGCGCCTTGTCGGTCGTCAGCACCGTTGTCACGTCCAGCAGCCCCAGGCCGGACATTTCGCCCGCGGGGCCTTCCATGCCGTGAGGGTCGCTGATGCGCTTGCCCAGCATCTGATAGCCTCCGCAAATCCCCAGAATGCGCCCTCCACGCCGATGGTGCGCCAATATGTCGATGTCCCAGCCTTGCGCGCGCATGGCTGCCATATCGGCCATGGTCGCCTTGGATCCGGGCAGCACAATCAGCGCGCAATCAGCGGGAATAGGCTGGCCCGGCGGCACCATGATCAGCCTGATGCCCGCCTCGGCCTTGAGCGGGTCGAGGTCGTCGAAATTGGCGATGCGCGGCAGGATCGGGCAGGCAATGGTGATCTGCCCCTCGCGCGCATCACCTCCGCGCTCGAGCACAACCGCATCCTCGCTGGGCAAGCGGGCGGTGGCAGGCAGCCAGGGCACCACGCCAAAGCCGCGCCATGCCGACAGCGCCTCGATCTGCCGGTAGCCATCCTCGAACAGCGCCGGATCGCCGCGAAACTTGTTGATGATGAAGCCCTTGATCATAGCAGCGTCCGCCGGGTCGATCACGGCGCGGGTGCCAACGATGGCGGCAATCACCCCGCCCCGGTCGATATCGCCAACCAGCACCACCGGCACATTGGCCGCGCGGGCAAAGCCCATGTTGGCAATGTCGCCCGCGCGCAGATTGATCTCGGCCGGCGAGCCAGCCCCCTCGACCACGACCACATCGCACCTCGCGCGCAATCGCTGCCAGCTTTCGAGCACTTCGGGCATGAGCACGCCCCGCCCCATGCGAAAATTGCCCGCGCCCAGCGTTGCCCGCACCCGGCCCTGCACGACCAACTGTGACGTATGATCTGCCTGCGGCTTGAGCAGCACCGGGTTCATGTCGGTATGGGCCTCGGCCCGGCAGGCGATGGCCTGCAGCGCCTGCGCGCGGCCAATCTCGCCGCCATCCACCGTTACGGCGGCATTGTTCGACATGTTCTGCGGCTTGAACGGCAGCACCCGCAGCCCCCGATTGGCAAAGGCACGGCACACGCCAGCCACCAGCACCGACTTGCCCACATCGGAACCTGTGCCCTGCAGCATCAACGCGCCCATCATCCATTTCCCCAAACAATGCCGGCCGCCATCAGCGCCAGCAGGATACAGGCGCGCACATAGACCGCCAGCGCCCGGCAAACATCATCGGCAGTGGCCTGCGCCCTGCCCGAACCGATCCAGGCCTTGTCGTGCCAAATGCCGTCATAGGCCACAGGGCCGGCCAGGCGCAGGCCCAGCGCCCCAGCCATGGCCGCTTCGGTCCAGCCTGCATTGGGCGAGGCATGGCGGGCATGATCGCGCCACATGATGCGCCATCCCCCGCCGCCGGCCATGCACAGCACCAACCCGCCCAGCCGCGCTGGTACGAGATTCAACAGATCGTCGGTGCGCGCCGCTGCCCAGCCAAAGGCGCGCCAACGCGCCTCGCGGTGACCGATCAGGCTGTCGGCCGTATTGACCGCCTTGTAAGCCCACACGCCCCCCAGCCCGCCAACCAGCAGCCAGAACACAGGTGCGGCAACGCCATCGCAAAAGCTCTCGGCAAGGCTTTCGATGGCGGCGCGCGCGATGCCGGCTTCGTCCAGCCCATCCGTATCGCGCCCGACGATCATCGAAACAGCATTGCGGGCACCCCGAATGTCACCGCGCGCCAAAGCGGCGGCGACAGGCTTGACATGTTCATGCAAGCTGCGCTGCGCCAGAGCAGGCCAGGCCAGCAACGCCTGCGCCCCCCAGCTCAACGGCGCAGGCAACAGGCGGCACAACGCCGTCAGCAGGGCGCCGACAGACAGGGTAAGCACCAGCAAGATCAGCAAGGTCAGGACGCCCAGCAAGCGCCTTGCCGCCACCGCCCTCTCGGGCTTGTTCCATCGCGCCTCGCACAAGCCGATGAGGCGCGCAAAGCCGCCAACCGGGTGCCCCACACGCCTGTATACGGCCCCCGGCCAGCCAAAGGCCGCATCCAGCGCGAGCGCCGCTAAGGCCACCGGCTCAACCATTGGCAGGCAGCGCCTCGAGCAGACGGGCCAGTTCGGCAGGGCCTGCAGGCAGGCCAATGCGCAACCAGCTGGCCTGCCCGTCAAACGGCCGCGTGAGGATGGCCCGCTCCGCCAGATGCTCGAACAGAGCGTGCGCGCGATCATGCCGGATCAGGCGGAACAGGGGGCATGCACCGGTCGCCTCATAGCCGCGCGCCTGCAATTGCCGGTCCAGCTCGGCCGCTTCGGCAAACAGGCTTGCGCGCATGCCCCCTGCCCACTCCAGATCGCGATAAGCCGTAGCGCCAATGGCGATCGCCGCGGCCGAGACCGGCCAAGCCCCCAGCCGCCGGCGCAGTTGCCCGGCCAGACAGGGTGGCGCGATGACAAACCCCAACCGCAGGCCGGCCAGCCCGAAGAACTTGCCGAACGAGCGGAACACGACGATCCTGCGATCCTCGTTCACCTCGCCGGCGATGCTGTGCTCAGGGTGACAGTCGGCAAAGGCTTCGTCCACGACCAGCCAGCCTTCGCCCCCGCGCCCGGCCTCGAGCGCCATCATGCCTGCCCGGCTGGTCAGGCGCCCGGTGGGGTTGTTGGGGTTGGCCACGATCAGCGTAGCGCCATTGGCCCGATGCAGATCTTCATCCGCAATCGGACAGCTGGTTGGCACCATTTCGCCGTGCGTGCGATAGGTCGGGGCCAAATGCCAGGCTGGGCCGGGCAAAAGATCCCCCACCAGTCGCAGCCCCACTTCGGTGCCGGGCACTGCGCAAACGTGGCGGGGATCGCACCCGAAGGCC
>DATMUT010000309.1:0-6829 GCA_035563755.1 Novosphingobium sp. | reverse complement strand
TCTTCCCCTCGATCGTGCAGGCCATGACCAATGCCGCCACGCTGGCCGTGGCCGAACGCGCCAGCACGCTGATCGCGCAAGGATAAAGCCGCTTGCGCCGGGCGCAGGCCAGTGCGATGCCCTTCCCGCCACGATCATGCGCAAGCACGGGGAGAAGGCCATGATGCCCAACTGGTTCGACGCTGGCGGCAGCGCCTATGCGCTCTATCGGCCCGATTATCCGCCAGAGTTGGCACAATATCTGGCCAGCCTAGCGCCCGCGCGCAGGCTGGCAGTCGATGTGGGGTGCGGCTCGGGCCAGTTCACCTGCCTTCTGGCCGATGCGTTCGATGCGGTGATCGGCCTTGACCCCAGCGCTGACCAGATCGCCCACGCCAAGCCGCATGAGCGCGTTCGCTACGCCGCCGCGCCCGCCGAAAGCCTTGCCCTGCCCGACCACTGCGCCGACCTCGTCACGGCCGCGCAGGCAGCGCACTGGTTCGACCTGCCGCGCTTCTATGCCGAGGTGCGGCGCGTGGCGGCACCAGGCGCGCTGCTGGCGCTCGTCAGCTATGGCGTGCCTTGCCTCGATGATGCTGTGAACGAGCGTTTCGATCGCTTCTACACGCAGGAAATCGGCCCCTATTGGCCGCCAGAGCGCCGCATGGTCGATGAAGGCTATGCCAACATCGCCTTTCCCTTCAGCCCCCTGCCCGCGCCGGCCATCGACATTATGCGCCAATGGTCGGCCGCGGATTTCCTGGGCTATGTCTCCACCTGGTCAGCAGTGCGACGCGCGCGCGAGGACGGGCACGAAGCATTGCTGACCAGCTTTTCGCACGACCTGCTTGGTGCATGGGGCAACCCGGCAGACCGGCGCACCATCCGCTGGCCCGTCGCCATGCGCCTGGGGCTGGTGGCATAAGGCTGCGCGCAAAGGCCCCCTATGCCAGCCCCGGCCTGCCCGCCTCAACCGTGTCCGAGCGCAGCACGCGCAGGCTGGCGGCAGGGTCGGCCCGGTTGCTGATGGCCATGCACTGGGCCAGCATGCGCTCGCGGTCGATGTCGAAACGCATGTAGCCGCGATCAACCGAGTCGAAGAAATGGATGTGCGGGTTGGCGGGCATGGCCGCCTCGTAGAAGGCCTGCGGCGGCCCGCTCGAAGTGATGGAGGACACCACAAATTCGGCCGCAACCGGTTTTTGGCCCTTGGCCGTGGGCTTCTGATACAGGTCGTTGCACCAGAAGGAATGGTAGTCGCCAGCCAGCGTCACCGGATTGGCAATGCCGGTGCCCACCATCGCATCAAGCAGCCGCGTGCGGGCCGCGCCAAAACCGTTCCATGTATCGGTCCACAAGACAGTCCCCTTGGGCGTCTCGAAATACATCGGCGCGACCAGCAGGTTTTGCACCAGCACGTTCCAGCGGGCATGGCTGCGTTTCCAGCCATCATACAGCCACCCCTCCTGCTCGAAGCCCAGATAGGTGCGCGAGGGGTCCTCGAAGTCGGGGCAGTCGACCGGGGCCATGCGGCCGGCATGCCATGCCTCCCCCTCGATGCACGCCTGCCGCGAGCGGTACTGCCGGCCATCAAGCATGTCGAACTGGGCCAGGCTACCCCATTGCATCCGCCGATAGATCTGGAACCGATCGCCGCGCAGCACCTGCGAAAGGCGCAGGGGCATGTTCTCGCAAAAGGCGCGATAGGCGGCGGCGCGGCGCTGCACAAAGGCTGCCGGCGCCAGCTTGGGGTCCTGCGACCAGATGCCCGAATAGTCGTTCTGCACCTCGTGGTCGTCCCAGATGGCAATGGCGGGCGCCGCCGCATGCAGCGCGCGCAGATCCGGGTCGGTGCGGTGCAGCGCATATCGGCGGCGGTAATTGCTCAGACTGTCGGCCTCGGGCAGGCCATACGAGCGCACGACCTCGGGCCTGGAGCCGGGCAACCGGCCGGCACTTTCATAAATATAATCGCCCAGGAACAGGGTGAAACGGCTTTCCTCCTCGGCGGCCATGTGGCGATAGGCCGAGAAATAGCCCAGCTCCCAATGCGAGCAGGTGGCCGCCGTAAAGCGCACCCGTGCCGCCGCCGCGCCCACAGCCGGCGTGGTAAAGGCCCGGCCTGTGGGGCTGCACAGCCCCATGGCGATAAAGCGGTACCAATAGGGCCGGTCGGGCAACAGGCCGCCCACCTCGACATGAACCGCATTGCCGCGCGCGTGGCGCGCCAGCGTGTCGCCATGCGCGACGATGCGGTGGAAGGCCGGATCGGCGGCAACCTCCCAGCGCACCGGCACGCCATCGGGCGCGCCGCCCAGCCCGTCCTCGGCCAGGGGCGCAGGGGCGATGCGCGTCCACAGCACAAAACCGTCGGGCGCCGGATCGCCGCTGGCAACGCCCAGCGCAAAGGGATCGCTGGCCGCCATGGCCCGCCCCGAGAGCAGCAGGGCCGGCGCGCCGACCATTGCCCCTGCCAGCAAGCGGCGACGGTTCAACGGCGGAAGGGAAAGGGTCATGGCATGGGCCTCCAGCGGGCGGAAAAAGCGCCGGCACGAGGGTTTGGAAAGCCTCGTGCCGGAGGGGCAAGGGTCAGTAGGTGTAGTTCAGCCGCACACCGAAAGTGCGCGTGGGGTTGACCGACACGGTGCGGGCCGAGGTGAACTGGTTGCGGGTTTCCTGCACATAGGCGTCGAACATGTTGTGCACCCACAGGCCGATCTGGAAACGCTTGTCGGGCGGGCTGAGGGTGAGGTTGGCGTTGGCCAGCCAGTAGCCCGGGATCATCGAGAGATCGGTCGTGCTCCAGCGCTTGGAGCGGTGGTTGTAGTTGATTTCAGGCGTCAGCACCCAGCCGTTGCCCATTTGCGCGTCATACGAAAACTCGCCCTTGTAGTCGAGCAGGGGCAGCGGCAGCCGCTGACCGGCGTAATTGGCATAGGTGATGTTGGTGTAATTGCCGCTGCTGTCCTTGGTGGCCGAGACGGGCGCCATATAGACGTCGTAATGGCCGATCTTGTAGGCCAGCGACTGGGTGATCTGCAGGCCCTCGATCGGCGCGGCGGTGATTTCCAGCTCGCCGCCCCACAGGTTGGCGCGCGGCACGTTGAGGATGCGGCCCACGCGCGAGGAGCCGGTGTAGATCACGCCCTGCAGCTGATAATCGTAATAGTCGTAGTAGAAGCCCGAGACGTTGACCCGCAGCTTGCGGTCGAACAGGTCCGACTTGATGCCCAGTTCATAGGCCACCAGCTTTTCGGGGTTATAGGGGTTGAGCTGGTCGGGAATGCCGGTGTTGTAGGTGGTGAAACCGCCCGACTTCACCCCGCGCGAGACACTGGCGTAGGCATGGGCCTGACGCGAAAAGCGCCAGTCGAGCGCGGCGCGGCCCGACCATTCGTTCATTTCCAGATGCTGGTTGGCCGCGGCGCGCAGTGCATAGGTCGGATAGATCACCTCGCTGGTGAAATTCTCCATACGCCGCACCTCATGCTCGAAGCGCAGGCCGGCCGAGACGGTCAGCTTCGAGGTCAGGTCGTGCTCGCCGCTGCCATAGATGGCCGAGGTGTTGACCCGCTGGCTGTAGCTGGTCTTCCACAGGTTCGCGAGCGAGGTGTAGTCGGTGAAGTCGGAGTAGAAACCGCCGGTGACATGCTCGGCCGAGTGGTACAGGCCCAGCTGCCAGCGGGTATGGCCGTTCTGGCGCGAGGCCAGGCGGATCTCGCCGCTGTCGACGTCGATGTCGTTGAAGAAATAGGTGTTGGCCTCGTTCGACGAGGTGCCGTCCCAGTCGTTGAATTCCTTGCGGGTGAAGTGGCGATGCGCCGGAATAGCGGTCAGCGTGCCCCAGCCCAGATCGGTGGTCAGCTTGACCTGCGCGCCATAGCCGGTGTTGTTGCGAAACGGCTTGGCGTTGGTGCCCACCCCCATGATGCTGGCCAGTTGCGACGAGACGCCCCAGCCGGTGGCGCGCGGATCGGTATCGGCCGGGTGATAGACGCCGTGCCCGTCGGTAAAGCTGGTCAGCAGGTGCAGGCCCAGCCCGTCGGATTTGTCGCGGTTGTATTCGCCGGCGAAATCAACGGTTGTCTTGCTGCTGGGCTGCCAGCGCAATTTGCCGCGCACCGCCGTCTGGTTGCGATTGCCCAGCTTTTCGCCGGTGTCGCGGTTATACTGCCAGGCGCCGCCCTGGCTGGTGGTCACGGCCAGGCGGCCCGTCAGCGTGTCGCTCAGCGCGCCCGAGACATGGCCCTGCACGTCGAGCGCATTGTAGCTGCCATAGGACACATCGACCCCGGCGTGGAAATCGCGGGTGGGTTCGCCAGTGATGATGCTGATCGCGCCGCCGGTGGTGTTGCGGCCATAGAGCGTGCCCTGCGGCCCGCGCAGCACCTCGATCCGCTCGATGTCGAACATCGCGCCTTGAGTCATCGAGCCATAAGGCAGCGCGACATCGTCGACATAGACGCCCACGGTGTTGGTGTTGTTCGCGGCATAATCGGTGCCGCCCACGCCGCGCAGGCGGAACTGCGGCTGCCCGCCGCCAAACTGCTTGTCGATTTCCAGGCTCGGGACACTGTTTTCCAGGTCATTCACGTTCTGGACGTTGCGCTTGTCCAGATCCTTGCCGTCGATCACGGTCAGCGCGATCGGCACGTCCTGCTCGGTCTGCTTGCGGTGCTGGGCGGTCACGACAATGTCGGTCACCCCGACCCGCTGCTCGGCCACAGCGTCAGAAAGGCCATCGGCCATGCCCAGAACCACCGTCTTGCCATCGTCGGTCTTGATTTCAAGGCCGCTGCCGGCAATCAGGCGGCGCAGCGCGGCCTGACGCGGCATATTGCCTTTCAGTGCTACCGAAGTGATGCCGTCGATATGGCCGCTGGGGAAGAAGATCTGCACGCCAGCCTGACGGCCATACAGGGTCAGCGCCTTGGACAGTACTTGCGCGGGAATATCAAAATTAGACACTTCGGCGGCACTGGCGCTGTTTGCATAAAAGGCAGACACGACAAGAACAGCCGCACAAAGCAACCTGTTGAACGAACGAGACGACATGAAGGAACCTTTTGTGGTTAGGCGTGACGAAGGGCTCTTGTCTTCCAAGACGATCGAGGCACCGCGTACCGCCAAATTGTTTCGCCAGAAAAATCAGCGCGTGAGAAAATAACCACTCGGTGAGGTCGAGACATGCACGTCGAGCCCCACCGAAACCGCCTTGAGAAAGGCATCGGGGTTGGCCGAGGTGAAGCGCCCGCCCACCTGGATCGAGGCAAGGTCGGCATCGACGATCACGATCTTGCGCTCGAGATAGCGGTTATATTCCTCGACCGCCGTGCCCAGCGTCACGTCCTGAAACAGGATCTCGCCCTGCTGCCAGGCAATGGTCGAGGCCACCTGCATGGCGCTGGCCGGGCGCACCAGCGCGGCCCCTTGCGCCATCCACAGGCTATGCCCGCAGCCGGCCTGCACAGCGCCATCGCGCGCCTGCCCCCGCAGCACCAACAGATCAAGCGTATCGCCCCGCAGACGCGCATTGAAGCGCCCCGCCGAGAGCTGCGCCGCATGCGCCTCGCCGTGCAGCACGGCGCGAGGGCCGGCAACCAGATTGATCGCCACCTCGCCGCGCTCGACCCAGAAGGTCCGCTCGGTGGCCGAAAAGCGCCATGACAGCCGCGAGGAGGTGTTGAGCGCGGCCACACTGCCATCGGGCAGGCGTACCTTGCGGCTTTCGCCCAGCTGCGTCGAGGCGCTTTCCCAGGCATAGGCGCGCGTGACAAATGCCCCGCCCGTGGCAAACGCCAGACCGCAGGCCATGGCGCCGCCGCGCATCAGCGCCCGGCGCGACACAACAGGCGCCGCGCCAGGCACATCCCTGTCGGCAGCCTCCCACGCGGCCAGCGCGCGCACGAAGGCCAGCGCATGGCGCGGATCGGCGCTGCGCCATGCCTCGAAGGCGGCCTCGTCGATCGTTTCGAGCTGGTAACGCGCCAGCCACACGGCCGCTTGCGAGTCGATATCCCCATGCGGATGGACGCTCTGGCGTTTCACACGGATATCTCTCTCTAAATTGCGCATAGGATCATAGACGATCGGCAAAGCCAAAACCGCCAAACAAACTTTGGCCTTTTCAGCATTTAATGCCCCGTGGCGCTGTCCCGGTCGTTGGCAGCCTTGAGGACCTTGCGGCGCGGCCCCATTCCGCGGGCCAGAAGTTCGATCGCGCGGGCAAGCCGCTTTTCCAGCGTCGAGAGCGTCACGCCCAGATCCTGCGCGATCGAGCGGGTGGATTGCTCCTCGATCCGCCTGCGGACAAAGACCTCGCGGCAGCGCGCGGGCAGGTCGGCCAGCGCCCGGTTGAAATCGTCGAGCGCCTCGCGCCCTTCGGCGATCTGTTGTGGATCGGGGGCATCATCGGCCAGATCCATATAATCGGTTTCGCTCAGCTGGCGAAAATCGACAATCCGGGCTCGCCTGACCCGCTCGATCATCATGTTGCGCATGATCCGCAGCATGTAGCCATAGGGTGACTGGATCGCACTCCAACCCTCGATGGTCAGCATTTTGGTCAGTACGTCCTGCACCAGATCGCGCGCATCCTCGGGGTCGCGGCACATCCGCTGGGCAACAGCCAACAGCTGCCCTTCACGAGGAAGGACCTCGTCGATGAACCAGCGATCGATGGGGCGGATGACGGGCACGGGAACTCTTGGGCAGAGGGCATGCCGGTCCGTTAGTTGGGCAGTATGTCACTTGTGTGAAACGCAAAACCGGGCGCGCCAAAGGCTGCTCAGGTAATCGAGGGGAAGCACGAACTGGCGCTGATCGTCATCGCGCCGCTATACAGCAGGCC
>DATMUT010000308.1:0-3796 GCA_035563755.1 Novosphingobium sp. | reverse complement strand
CGCGCCCTTCAGCGGCTGGCTGGCGCCAAATTCGGCGCGCAGGGCCATCAGGCCAGGCATTTCGGTCTCGGCAATGGCGATTTCGGCGCGGCCAAAGTCAGCCAGGCCGATGTCGGCAATGACGTAGTCCTTCTTGGCTTCGAGCGTGGTGGTCACGGCGGTATGTCTCCTGAACGCGTGTCGCGGGCGGCAAAGGCCCAGTGTTCTGGGCAGGGCCTTTAGCCGCTCCGCTTCGTTCAGGCAAACAATATAAAGCTAGCTTTATATCCAAAACGGCAAAATCAGCCGCCTGCCCCCTAGCGGGCAATGGCCAGCAGCGGCGCGTCGCCATTGAACACCTCGTCGGCGGCGGCCACCAGCGGCTCGGGGCCGGGCACCAGCGCCAGGCGCTGCGTCAGTTCGTGCAACTCGTGGCAGCCCAGCGTGGGATGGCCGCTGCCAAAGGTGTTGGCGATCACCACGCTCAGCCGGTCGATCGCGCGGTCGGCGCCTTGCTGGCCCAGCTGGCTCACCATCTGGTCGCGCAGCGAATGAGCCGCCGCGTTCAGTTCGGGCAGGTGGCGGCTTTCGAACTGCTGGAACTCGGCCTGAAAATTCTCGGCGCCCGTCCGGCAGCGCAGGCTCGTCACCATCAGCATGATATCGAGACGACGCAGCTTCTCGGCCTCGCTCATCGTGCTGCGCCGAATCGGCTTGGGCGCAGGCTGGGCGACAAAGGCAGGCGGCTCGCTCATGAACTGGGGCGGTGCGGCCAGCGGCTGCGCAGCCGGCTCGGCCCTATCGGCAACCGTGGCACTTTGCGGCGCCGCCGGGTCGAGCATCATCGCCCCGCCTGACTGCGCCCGAGCATTCCCGGCCGCCAGCGCAAACACGCAAGCTACGGCCAACATACCGCGATACCGCATATGAACCCCCGTTCCACTGCTCCCATCCATCTTCCATCATGCTGTACGAAAGTTGCATCCGGCTTGACCCTTAAGCTTAAAATTTTGTGCAAGCCCCCATCCCCACCCAGCGGACACTTGCCACGCCCCTGACGGCGCCTGTGGCGATTTTGTCGGGCAATGGCCTTTGCCTGTCCCGCGCGCCGCCCTATATGACGGGCCGATGCGGGCGCCCGACGCCCGTCACGCAAGGAGAAAGACATGACCATCGCCGTTGGCCAGAGCGTGCCTGATGTGAAGCTGGTGAAATCGACCACCAGCGAGCGTGAACCCGTGCAGACGGGCGAATATTTCAAGGGCAAGAAGGTTGCGCTGTTCTCGGTGCCGGGCGCCTTTACCCCGACCTGCTCGGCCAAGCACCTGCCGGGCTTCGTCGAGAAGGCCGCCGAGCTGAAGGCCAAGGGCATCGACGAGATCGTCTGCACCGCCGTCAACGACCCGTTCGTCATGGGCATCTGGGGCGAGCAGAAGGGCTCGGCCGACATCACCATGCTGGCCGACGGCAACGGTGACTTCGCCGAGGCGCTGGGCCTGACGATGGACGGTTCGGGCTTTGGCCTTGGCAAGCGCGGCCAGCGCTTTG
The DNA here is from genome assembly GCA_035563755.1 of Novosphingobium sp. Lineage (GTDB taxonomy): Bacteria > Pseudomonadota > Alphaproteobacteria > Sphingomonadales > Sphingomonadaceae > Novosphingobium. The sequence goes on along the minus strand of DATMUT010000308.1, from coordinate 2,269 downwards.
CCCTCGTCATCAACGACGGCGTTGTCGAGCAGGTCCTGGTCGAGGCTCCGGGCGAGTTCAAGGTGTCGAGCGCGGAATACGTTCTCGAAGCGCTCTAATCGCGCATAAGGTCAGCCCGGGGGCGCATCCCCTTGGCTAACCTGTTGAAAACCCCGGCCGCGCCCGTGCGCAGCCGGGGTTTTTTGTGGCCGCTCGCCCCCTGCCTCTGCGCCAACAGGCCGCTTCAGCCTCAATACGTAGCCAGCGATGAGGGAATGTCGCCACTGGTCAGCGTATTGCCGCCATAGGATTTGCCGACCCCGCCATTCTGCAGGTCGAGCGCCTTGGTGCTGCCCAGAATATTGTTGCCCACCATGATCACATCGTTGCCTGCATTCACCACGCGCACGCCCGCTGTGTAGTTGGCCATCAGCAGCGAGTTGAACAGCTTGAGGTGGCCCGTGCCGCCATTGTCGGTCACCAACACGCCAATCTGGTTGGCGTAGACGGTTGTCTTGTCGAGCGTGACGCGCACCTGATAGGCCGAATTGATCGAGATCGCCGTGGCGTCGCCCGACATGTAATAGCGGATGCCGCAATTCTGCACCAGCAGCTCGAGCGCGCCATTGATCTTGATGCCATAGGGATAGGCGATGCCGGCCACCGTGGCGGTGCCCTCCAGATCGACATCGGCAATGGTGAATTTGTCGGCCGGGCCGGCATTGATCGTGATCTGCGCGATCATCACCGGGCGGCCCATCTCGCTGCGGATACTGACCGCCTGGGTGAGCGTGACAGGGCCATAAAACCCCGAATCCATGACAAAAATGGTGCCAGACGGGGCCGTCACGCTGGCCGCCTTGGCCAGGGAGGCGCAAGGGTCGAGCGACGTGCAACTGGCCGCATCCGACCCTTCCACGGCGATCCACGTCTGGTCCATTGCGGCATGGGCAGGGCCTGCCCCGAAGGCGAACAGGCCCACAAGCCCGGCCAGCCAGCGGCCCGACAGCAAACGCATGAGATGTCTCCGGCAATGAGGTGATGGTGGGGGCAGCGCCCCGTGTCTGCCATTGCCGTATACCGCGAAAGGGCGCGCGCCGCGACGCCAACCGCCTTCACTCTGGTGCGGATATGGACCTATTCCGGCCCGCCCCGCCTTAACTCAATAGCCCATCAGGCTGAGCACTTCCTTGCGGCTGCGCGGGTCCGACAGGAACGTGCCCATGACGCGGCTGGTCACCATGCCAACGCCCGGCGTGCGCACGCCCCGCCCGGTCATGCAACCATGCTGCGCCTCGATCACCACGGCCACGGCATGCGGGTTCAGATTGTCCCAGATGCACTGGGCCACCTCGGCGGTCAGGCGCTCCTGGATTTGCAGGCGGCGGGCAAAACCGTGCAGCACGCGCGCCAGCTTGGAAATGCCCACCACCTTGTCGCGCGGCAGATAGGCGATGGCCGCCTTGCCGGTGATGGGGGCCATGTGGTGCTCGCAGTGGCTCTGGAACGGGATATCCTTGAGCAGGACGATCTCGTTATAGCCGCCCACTTCCTCGAACTGGCGGGCCAGATGCACCGCCGGGTCCTCGCCATAGCCCTGGCAATATTCGCGCCAGGCCCGCGCCACGCGCTTGGGCGTATCGAGCAGGCCCTCGCGCGCCGGGTCATCGCCGGCCCAGCGGATCAGCGTGCGGATCGCTTCCTGCACCTCCTCGGGCACGGGCGGCTTGGCCGGCAGGCCATGGCCGGCAGCTTCGTTGTGGTCCTCGGGGTCGCAACTCATCATTCGTCTCCGGCGCGCGGGGGCAGGCCTGACATGCCATTTTCCCGCAAGGCGCCCGCTTTGGTGGCTTGAGCAGCGTAAGGCAAGGCAAAACCGCCTTCCCATGGGGGCATTGCCCATGCGGGAACCTTTGCGCGCCCAACCATTTGATCTGTGCGACAAGCGCTATTTGCGCTGCACGACAAGCGCCAATTGCCCCGCGCAACAAGCGCCAATTGCACTGCGCCACAAGCGCCGTTTGGCAAGCCGCCCGCCCCCTGCTAGGCGCTTGCCCCATGTTGACGATCTCTGGAATCACCGTGCGCCTTGGCGGCCGCACCATCCTCGACGGCGCCTCGGCGGCCATTCCGCCCGGCGGCAAGGTGGGCCTGATTGGCCGTAACGGCGCTGGCAAGTCGACGCTGATGAAAGCGATCATCGGCGAGCTCGAGCCTGACGAGGGCAGCATCGACATGCCCCGCCGCGCGCGCCTGGGCTATATCGCGCAGGAAGCGCCGGCCGGCACCG
>DATMUT010000307.1:0-2541 GCA_035563755.1 Novosphingobium sp. | reverse complement strand
GGCGCATCAGCTCGAGGTAGCGTGCGCGGCTCTCGCGCGAGCGGGTGATGATCCGCTCGGTCACGCGGGCGATGACGGGGTTGAGATCGGTCATGGGCATACTACTCCGGGAGCGCGGGATGGCTCCGGCTGGGGGCTTCGGTTCGGGCGGGGCCGGTGGCGGGCCGCCGCCTGTGTCTTGCTATTCGTGTCCGGCCTTGCGGCGCGGTCAGACTTTGGGGCCTATTCGTGCCAGGTCACGCCGTCGCGCTCGGCCAGGGCAACGGCAGCGGCCGGCCCCCAGCTGCCCGCGAAATAGGACTTGGGGGTGATCGCGTTCTCGTCCCACACGCGGCGGATGCCGTCGATCCACTCCCACTGCGCCTCGACTTCGTCGCGGCGCACGAACAGCGTCTGGTCGCCCTCGATCAGGTCGAGCAGCAGGCGCTCATAGGCGATGCGGCGCTGCGGGCCGGTGAAGGCATCGGCCATGTCGATGTTGAGCGGCACCTCGCGCAGGCGGATGCCGCCCCGGTCGAGGCCGGGCACCTTGGCCATCAGCGTGAGCGTGATGTTTTCCTCGGGCTGGATGCCGATGACCAGCTGGTTGGGCAGCGGCTGGGCCTTCTTGCCCGAGAAGATCGAGTGCGGGATCGGCCGGAACTGCACGACGATCTCGGTCACGCGGCGGTTCATCCGCTTGCCGGTGCGCAGGTAGAAGGGCACGCCCTTCCAGCGCCAGTTGTCGAGATGCGCCTTGATCGCGACGAAGGTCTCGGTCTCGGATTCGCGGCCCAGTTCCTGCGCATAGCCGGGCACGGCCACGCCATTGATAGCGCCCGCGCCATATTGCCCGCGCACCGTTTCGCTGGGCAGGATGGCGCGCAGCGAGCGCAGCACCTTGACCTTTTCGTCGCGCACGGCGGTGGCGTCGTACTGGGCGGGCGGCTCCATCGCCACCAGCGCCAGCAGTTGCAGCATGTGGTTCTGCACCATGTCGCGCAGCGCGCCGGCGCCATCGTAAAAGCCCACGCGCCCCTCGAGGCCCACGGTTTCGCCCACGGTGATCTGCACATGCTCGATATGCGTGGCGTTCCACAGCGGCTCGAACATGATGTTGGCAAAGCGCAGCGCCAGAAGGTTCTGCACCGTTTCCTTGCCCAGATAATGGTCGATGCGGAAAATCCGGTCCTCGGTAAAGGCGCGGGCCACGGCATCGTTGATATGGCGGCTGGTGTCGAGGCAGGTGCCCAGCGGCTTTTCCAGGCCGATGCGCGTCTTTTCGCCGGCAAGGCCGCTGGCCTGAAGTCCCGCGATCGTGGCCTCGAACAGGCTGGGCGCGGTCGACAGGAAGATCGAGAGGCCATTGCCCTGCGTGCCTACCTTCTCGGCAAGGGCGGCATAGTGCGAGGTCTCGTTCGCATCGAGCGTCTGGTAGGACAGGCGCTGGAGGAAGCTGTCGATCGAGCGCTTGCGGTGGGCCGGCAGGAACTTGTCCAGCGCCTCGCGCGCGAAGTTGCGGAACGCCTCGTCGTCCATGTCCGAGCGGGCGGTGCCAACGATGCGCAGATCGTCGGCCACCAGCTTGTCGGCATGCAGCGCGCAGAGCGAGGGCAGCAGCATCCGCTGCGACAAGTCGCCGGTCGCTCCGAACAGCAGCAGGCGGTCAGCGGTAAAGCTCATGCATCTCCCCAGTCGTTCTTGGCGGCCCGACGGGCCGTCTTCGGCCACGGGCGGGAGAGGCACGCATGGCGACCGGCCCCCGCGGGCCTGTTCCGATTGCCTTGGTGTACCAGCGCGGGCCAGCGGGCGCCAGACGCGGCACGCCCATTTGGCCCGGAAATGGGCGGTTTGAATACGAATTTGCCGGGTGAATACGATTTTCGGGATGTGCCGGGCTGATCGTGGCGGCGTGGCTGGTCGCATGCCGGGCGCTGCTGGCGGGCGATCGTTATGGCTGCGGGTTTGTCGTGATGCCGGCTATGCTCAAGGCTTGCGCAAGGCGCGCCAAGCAGCTAGGGCGACGCTTCCTTGCAGGTATGCGGAGCGGTGGCCGAGTGGTCGAAGGCGCTCGCCTGGAAAGTGAGTATACGCCAAAAGCGTATCGAGGGTTCGAATCCCTCCCGCTCCGCCACCTGGGTATTTCACCGAAAACCAAACCGACCCAAAAACCCCTGATATTCAGGGGTTTTCTGCCATTTTCCTGTTGCATCGTGACCCACGAAAAGGCATGGTAACCCGCGTCTCGTGTGGTATAAAATGTGGGATGAAAAATGGGCCGTCTCAGCGCCACTTTCGTCAAGGCTGATCGGGCGCCGGGGCGCTATGCCGATGGGGACGGGCTTTACCTCGTTGTCGCGCCCGGTGGCAGCAAGGCCTGGGTCTGCCGCGTGCAGAAAAGGGGGCGGCGGCGCGACATCGGTCTTGGCAGCACGAAGAAGGTGACGCTGGCGCAGGCACGCGCCGAGGCTGCCAAGGTGCGCAGCCAGATCGAGGCGGGGCTGGACCCGGTGCGCGAGCGGGTGAAGGAGGCGGGCATCCCGACTTTCCGTGAGGCGGCGG
>DATMUT010000306.1:0-5134 GCA_035563755.1 Novosphingobium sp. | reverse complement strand
CTTCGGTGAGCTGATACAGCATGGTGCTGGCCGATTTGAGCATGCCAAATGAGATGTAGATCATGCGCGCGACAATCCCGCCGCCACGCTTCATGCGAATACGCGCCGGCCTTTTATGGAAAGGCGGGACCGTGTCGCTGCGGTCGCGCCTCTCGTTTGAACCTGGTCCTTAAACGCATGGCCGGGGTAAAAGTCCCGGAAGGCTGGTGTAATAATGTGTCGCCCCGCCGGCGCGTTTGCGCGCGGCCGGCGGGGTGGTGCGATCAGTCGGCCAGTTCGGGCTGGGCCGGCACTTCGACAGGCATGGCCATGCCCAGGGCCGCCGCCACGCCGCGTGCATAATCCGCATCGCAGCGCAGGCAGTTGGCAATATGGCGCGCCTTGATGAAATCGGGCGCATCGCCCATCGCGCGGGCTGTGTTGTCGAACAGGGCTTGCTGCTGCTCAGCGCTCATCAGGCGGAACAGGGCGCGCGGCTGGCTGAAGTAGTAGTCGTCATCCTCGCGGAAGTTCCAGAAATCGGCAGCGCCCGACAGTTTGAGCGGCGGCTCGCGATATTCGGGCTGGTCGACCCACTGCTGGAAGCTGTTGGGCTGGTAGTGGATGGCGCTGCCGTAATTGCCATCGACCCGGCCTTGCCCGTCGCGGTGGTTGGAATGCACCGGGCAGCGCGGGGCGTTGACCGGGATCTGGTGGTGGTTCACCCCCAGCCGGTAGCGCTGCGCATCGGAATAGGCGAAAAGGCGCGCCTGCAGCATCTTGTCGGGCGAGACAGAGATGCCCGGCACCAGATTGCTGGGGGCAAAGGCGCTCTGCTCGACATCGGCAAAGAAGTTGTCGGGGTTGCGGTTCAGCTCGAACTCGCCCACCTCGATCAGCGGATATTGGCCGTGCGGCCACACTTTGGTCAGGTCGAACGGGTGGAAGCCGCAGGTTTCGGCCTCGGCCTCGGGCATGACCTGGATGTGCATTTTCCAGCGCGGGAAGTCGCCATTCTCGATGGCGTCATACAGGTCGCGCTGGTTGCTCTCGCGGTCGCCGGCCACCACTTGCGCGGCTTCGGCATCGGTCAGGTTGGCGATGCCCTGTTGGGTCAGGAAGTGGAATTTCACCCAGAAGCGCTCGCCCGCCGCATTGATGAAGCTGTAGGTGTGGCTGCCAAAGCCGTGCATGTGGCGGTACGATTTGGGGATGCCGCGATCCGACATCACGATCGTCACCTGATGGAAGGCCTCGGGCAGCAGGGTCCAGAAATCCCAGTTGTTGGTGGCGCTGCGCATGTTGGTGCGCGGGTCGTGCTTCACCGCCTTGTTCAGATCAGGGAACTTGCGCGGGTCACGCAGGAAGAAGACGGGCGTATTGTTGCCCACCATGTCCCAGTTGCCTTCCTCGGTGTAGAATTTGAGCGCAAAGCCGCGAATGTCGCGCTCGGCGTCCGCTGCGCCGCGCTCGCCGGCCACGGTGGTGAAGCGGGCGAACATCTCGGTCTGCTTGCCCACCTGCGAGAGGAAGGCCGCGCGGGTGTAGCGCGAAACGTCATTGGTCACGGTAAAGGTGCCGAACGCGCCCGACCCCTTGGCATGCATCCGCCGCTCGGGGATCACTTCGCGGTTGAGGTTGGCCAGCTTCTCGATCAGCCACACATCCTGCATCAGCAGGGGGCCGCGCGGGCCGGCCGTCATCGAGTTCTGGTTGTCGACCACCGGCGCGCCAAAGGCAGTGGTGAGCGGGGTGGGGCCAGCGGCGCCCTGGCCATAGGGGCAGGTGCCCGAGGGCGGCGACTTGGGGGCGTTCGACATAAGGATCTCCTGCGTGGGTCGTGGTGTTGAACACAGGAGTAACGCTGCAGGTTTCTTCGCCTAAATCGATTAATTGGCATCCTGTTATCGAATTTGCCGATGAAACCTGCCGGACTCCAGATTGCAGGCTGCGCCCTTGGCCCCTATAGGCGGCGCAACGAGGCAGGACAGCAAGAGGTTCAGGTGAGCGAAGCGCAGGTGAAGGACAAGGTGACGGCCGAACGCACGCAGGCGCTGATGGCGCGCGGCGCGGCTTTTCTGGGCAGCGAATACGCCATTTTGTGTGGCGCGATGAGCTGGGTGTCGGAGCGCAATCTGGTGGCGGCCATCAGCAATGCGGGCGGCTTTGGCGTGATCGCCTGCGGGGCCATGACGCCCGAACTGCTCGACGCCGAGATTGCCGGGACGAAGCTGCTCACCAGCAAGCCCTTTGGCGTCAACCTCATCACCATGCACCCCAAGCTGTTCGAGCTGATCGAGGTGTGTTCGGCGCACAAGGTGACGCATGTGGTGCTGGCCGGTGGCCTGCCGCCCAAGGGCAGCGTCGAGGCGATCAAGGAAACGGGCGCCAAGGTGATCTGCTTTGCCCCAACGCTTGCGCTCGGCAAGAAGCTGCTGCGCAGCGGCGCCGACGCGCTCGTGATCGAGGGCCACGAGGCCGGCGGGCATATTGGCCCGGTTTCGACCAGCGTGCTGGCGCAGGAAATCCTGCCCGAGCTGGCGGCCGACCATCTGGTGTTCGTGGCCGGCGGCATCGGCCGGGGCGAGGCGATGGCCGCCTATCTCGAAATGGGCGCATCGGGCGTGCAGCTGGGCACCCGCTTTGCCGCCGCGACCGAGAGCATCGCTCACCCTGACTTCAAGAAGGCCTTCTTCCGCGGCCATGCGCGCGACGCCATGCCCAGCGTGCAGGTCGACCCGCGCCTGCCGGTCATTCCGGTGCGCGCGCTCAAGAACAAGGGCACCGAGGAATTCACCGCCAAGCAGCGCGAAGTGGCGGCCAAGCTCGACGCAGGCGAGGTCGACATGCACGAGGCGCAGCTGATGATCGAGCGCTTCTGGGCGGGCGCCCTGCGCCGCGCGGTCATCGACGGCGATGTCGAGAGCGGCTCGGTCATGGCCGGCCAGTCGGTCGGCATGGTGACCAAGGAAGAGCCGGTCGCCGAGATCATCGCCTCGCTGCTGAGCGAGTGCGAGACGGCGCTGACCAAGCGCTGAGCGCGAGAAAAACGCGAGGGGCCGAGAACCACAGCCCCTCGCGCCATCGCCGGCCTATCCCCAGCGATTGATTTCGGGCCCGGGCGCCCAGGTCTGTTCGGGCGCGGCAACGGTTGCGCGGGCCAGCGCCTTCTGCACGCTGGGCCGCGCGCGCACGCCGTCTAGCCAGCGCGCCGCATTCTCCTTGCCTGCGAAGGCGTCGGGCAGCAGGTCGACCATGCCGGCCAGCCAGCCATAGGTTTCCAGATCCGCGATCGAGAAATCGCCCATCAGCCATGCGCGCCCGTCGGCCAGCAGGTCCTCGACCATCTGCACGGCGGCGCTTACCTTGGCGGTGCTGTCGGCCAGCGGGCTGCCGGCAGCGGCGGTCAGGCTGTCGCCCCGCGTGTCGATCCAGCGCTGCTTCAGGTCGCCCGAGGCAACAGGCGCGAGCATGGCGGCAAACTCATCCTCGCCCATGGCCGCCAGCACCGGCGCGCTATACGCCCGATTGCCCAGATAGGCCGCGGCCGGAGCGCAGCGCTCGGTAATACGGCGGCACCACATCAGCATCTGCCAATGGGCATAGGGGTCTTTGGGTTGCAGGCCGCCGCCGGCCATCTCGTCGAGATACTGGGCCAGAAAGACCGACTCGCTCATCGCTTCCCCATCGACCACCAGCACCGGCCCTTCGCCTTCCACGCTCATGTCGCGGGCCAGCGTTTCGGTCAGGCCGGCAATGGTGTGCCGCTGCCCGTGCAGCAGATCGATGCTGCGGCATTCGATGTTCAGCCCCGTTTCGGCCAGCGCCGCCAGCACCGCCAGCGACGGCCCGTTCGGCTCGCCGTGATAGAGAACAGCGCCCATCAGTCGATTCCTTCCATGATCAGGCTGTAGCGGTGGGCCAGATCGGTGCGCCCCATGGCCCAGGTGCGCTTGACCGCCTCGCGCTGATACACGCGCTTGAGCCAGCGCATGATGTTGGGCGTCTTGTCCTTGCCGGCCAGGTCGGGCTGCGAGAGGGGCAGTGAATAGGTGCTGTTGAAGATGTTGATGTCGGCCAGGCTGTATGCGTTGCTGCCCACATAGGCGCGCTTGCCCAGTTCCTGTTCGAGCAGGGCGATGCCAAAGCCAACGCGTCGCTTGCTCTCGGCCAGTTCGGCCTCGGAAAAGGCGCCGCTGATGGCCTTGCGCCAGGCGATGCGGCGTTCGGGCAGGGGGATGCGCTCGATGGCGGCCTCGAGTTCGGCGGGGTCTTTGGCGCGCACCGAAGGGCCGACAAACACGTTCCACCCGATCATCGAGAAGCTGGGACCAAGCCACTGGTCCATGAACTTCATCCACCAGCGGATGCGCCAGCGGTCGCGCGCGTCGGCCGGCATCAGCGCGGGGCCGGCAAAGGCGTCGTTCACATATTCCATGATGGCGGTCGATTCCACCAGCACCCGATCACCATGCGTCATGGCCGGGATCGTGCCCTGCGGGTTGATCGCCAGATAGTCGGGCTTGTGCTGATCGAAGTTCAGCATGTCGATGTAGTGGCTGTTGAAGGCCACGCCTTTTTCCATGAGCGCCAGCATGGGCTTTCCGGAATTGGCGTTAGGCTCCCAGTGGTAAAGGGTAATGTCGCTCATCAGGCGGCGGCTCCCAAGTGTGGGCAGGGGTGTGTCCCTTGCCTCTTTGTATGTATTGCTGACCAAGTTGCCGTATTCGTCTGGCAGGCGCAAGGGGTAAACGCAAACCGGCCCGGCGCACGCCTGTGTGGCATGGCCGGGCCGGCTGATGTTGGTTGCGCTGCCGCTCAGCGCTGGCGCATGGCCCAGCGGAACAGGTGGTCGCGGCCCGACAAGGGCGCGCTGCTGCGGTTTTCGGCCGAGGCGCGCAGGCCCCGTGCTTCCAGCTCGCCGCGCAGAACGACCCAGTCGCTCCACCGGGTCATGCCGTCTATTGCGCCATATTCCGGCCATTTGCCGCGCAGCATGGCCCAGCCATCGGCATGCAGCTGGGCCATGTCGATCCGCGCCGCGCCGGGCTGCCGGCTGGCAAAGTCGAGCGATTCCGGGATGCGGCTGTCGAACACGACAAGGCGCGTGGTGACAGCAGCGCTGGCGCCGGTGGCCAGCGGCATGGCCGCCACC
>DATMUT010000305.1:0-2733 GCA_035563755.1 Novosphingobium sp. | reverse complement strand
CCCAGAGCGGGTTAACTATCCGCTAACCGTACATCGCGCGTTTCGGCGCCGTCCATAGGGTCTTTGGCAAGTTGGTCCGAAATGCCTGCATTTGCCCCAAAATCAAGGGCTACACCGCCTGGCGGCAAAGTCGGCAAGGCCATTATCGGATGTCGGGCACGCATTCATCCTGCGTGCCTTGGAACGCGGCCGTTTTCAAACGGAATATCCGGCAACCGCAACACCAGCATGTCGCCAGACAAAATAAGGAAAGGTTGGCCGTCCGGCACAAGACCGTAGCGACTGGTCATTCGGTCGAGCCGAGGCGGCCGACGCTCCGCTAGCCTGCCTGTATTACAGCGCGATGTCACAAGATTGCGGTCAATCCTGGGGCGGCCCCGCAGGCCTGTCGATACAAACGATCGCGCAGACCAACAGCCCCAGCGCGATCAGCGATACCGCCCCGCCCAGCACCCCGGCCATCGCCGCCCCCGTGAGCAGCAGCGCCAGCACCGCGCGATCGCGCAACCACGGCGACCAGCCTCCGCCAACGATTTGCGGCACCAGCCGCATCAGCCCCAACAGCATAAGCGGCGAAAAGGCCCTGTGCCAAAGGCCCGCCATGCCCGCGTTGCCCTGCGGGTTCCAGGTGAGCAACAGCAGCAGGGTGACATCCATGATCCAGGCGTAGCTGGCCACGGGCGCCACGCGCGGGCGCGGCAGGCGCAAGGCATTGCGCTCGACCCGGCCGAACAGCGCGGCCGAGCAGAACCACACCCACGCCAGCGCCGCCGCCCCCAACCCCAACACCGGATAGCCAAACCAGCCCAGCATGAGCGCCAGCAGGCTCATGACCAGCGCAGCGGCTGCCACCACCGTGCCATGCGTGCCGGCATGCAGCAGCGCCGGCCCCAGCCAGCGCACACCCAGCCCCGCCAGCATCGCCGAAGGGCCGGCATGGCGCGGCAAGGCGGTGTGCGCGGCAATCCAGCCCGGCTCGATGCCATGCGCCTCGGCGTCCGACCGCACGAGCAGCCAATGCGGCGCCCCCAACACATCGTCGGGCAGCGGCCGTTGCGGCACGCCAGCCTGCAGCGCGACCCTTTGCAGCGTGGCAAAGACATCGCAATCGCCGGGCAGTCCGGCCATGCGCTCGACCAGATGGCCAGGCACCCGCATCGCCCCGGCCGAGGCATTGTTGATGTCGAGCCGCTCGAAACCCATCGCCATGCCGCTCTCGACCGGCTGGGTCAGCACCGCATGGCCCTCGCCCAGCAAATCCACGGCAACGTCGGGCCAGGCCAACAGGCCGTCGGCCAGCGCGATCACCTCGTCATTGGCGGTAACCAGCCCCAACAGCCCGTGCAGCCCCGAGATACGATGGAACGAAGCGCCCACCCGCTCGGCCGCGTGCTGCAAGGTGGTAAGAACCGGATCGGCAGGGGCGGTGATGCACACCACCCGCTCGACCCCGAGCGCGAGGGCCAGCGCCAACTGGTGCCGGGCAACGGCAATGCCACCCACGGACAAACGCGCCCGCGCAACGCGGGTTGCGTGAGCGCCATCGGCCGATGGCTCGATCATGGACAACAGGGCAATGCGCAAGAAGGTCTCCGCCACCGACGGCAATCGTTCTAGAGAAGCGGCGCTCGCCTGCCAAGAGGGGCTTCAGATCTCTGGAAAATCATCGAGAAAGGCGCGCAGGCGGCGCACCGCCACCGGGTCGCCGGGGGCCGCTGCCATGGCCTGCTGGGCCAGCGCGACCAGCGCATGAGCGTGAAAACTGGCCGCCAGCCCGTCAATGCGCTGGGCCGCCACCTGCCAATTGCCATCGCAGCGCGCCCGCGCCAGCAGGTCGATGTGCCGCGCAAGGCTCTGGCGGAACGCGCAGCGCAATTCGCGATAAAGCTCTGCATCCGTGCCGGCCGCAGCTGCAATCGTTGCGTCAAGAGACCCTGCATCATGCGTCATTTGTCAAAAGCTGGGCCAAACAGGTTGCCGGGCGGTTAATGCGGGCTTTCAGGCCGGCAAATCCGTGGTATCTGCGTTGCCTATGGTGAGTGGAACCCCGATAATCTCGATCGGCGCCGAGGGTGAAAGCCCCGCCGCTGCCCCGCAAGGCGACAGCCAGGGCTGGAGCGGCGCCGGGCCGATGCCCCGGCTCGACGAACTGGGCTATCGCGAGACGGACGAGACACCGGCCGATTTTGCAGAGATTGGCGGCGCGACCGACTGGGTTTTGCCGGCCTTGGCTGGCCTGGCCGTGGCGGGGTGGAGCGCGCTTTTCCTGTGGGCGCAGCGCGATGCGATCGCTCAGGGGCCCACGCCTGCCGAATGGATGGCATGGCTGGGGCAATGGTCGGGGCCGGTGCTCGTCATCGGGCTGGCCTGGCTGCTGGCCATGCGCAACAGCCGCCGCGAGGGGCGCCGCTTTGCCGATACGGCGCGGATGCTGGCCACAGAAGCGGCCGCGCTCGACGCGCGGCTGGTCGCGGCCAATCGCGAGCTGAGCCTTGCGCGCGAATTCATGGCGGCACAGGCCCGCGATCTGGACGCGCTGGGCCGCACCGCTGCCGACCGCCTGCACCAGCAGGCCGAGCGGCTGACCGCCCTTGTCGGGCAAAATGCAGCCGAGGTGAGCGCGCTGGGCGCCATCAGCGAAACGGCGTTGCAGAATATGGAGGCGCTGCGCGCGCAGTTGCCGGTGGTGGCCAACGCCACGCGCGATGTGACCAACCATATCGGCGCGGCGGG
>DATMUT010000304.1:0-7106 GCA_035563755.1 Novosphingobium sp. | reverse complement strand
AGTGACATTGCCCCCCGCATCGATCGATGCCCTGCAGAAGGGCATTCTGGCCGATCTGCTGCCCCCTGGCCTGGCTATCGAAGTGCTGGGCAGCGGCCGGAAACGCTGGCGCTATCGCCGCCAGGTCGCCGGCACCGACATCATGGTGACGATGTTTGGCCAGGCCTTCCCCGCCCAGACCATCGCGGGCCGGCTGATCGAGCGCTTCACCCCGCATGATTTCCGGCGCAGGGCTGGGGAAAAGCCTTGCTGGCACGCAGAAAGGCGCCGAGCATGGCCGGCACAAGCGCGGCCACGCCATGGCTGAAGCCCTCGGCCGCATCGCCCCGTTCGATAGGCGCTTTTCGTTCCACAGCGGTTCCCCTCACAGCTGGTAGACCTGCCATCAAGGCGCCCGCCTGCCTGATGCCTCAGCCCTTTCGCGGGCCTGATCAAGGTCGTATCGATGATAATCCGTCAGCATGCCCCTGGCATCAAGCGCCTCATACTGGGCCACCACATCCTTCCATCTCACGCCGCTGCCAGGCACATCGGCCATGGCGCTCTGGATATGGATCGCATCGAAGCGGGCCGGGGTGTTGTCTGGCGAGTTGGCAATGATCCTGTCGAGGATCGCCTGTGCTTCCTGCCAAGAAACCCGGGCGTCAGCCAGCCTGTTCTGGCGGCACAGCACATCGCCCAGCCCGGCAAGCGATTCCGCCAGGAAGCGCTGCGCCTCGGCATTGCCCGGATCAACCGCGGCCAGTTGCCGCCGCAATTGCAGGGCCTCCTCCGCCGCCTGCCGGGCCGCCTGCAGATCGTTCTGCGCCTGCCGCAACTGGCTCACGCCAAACAGCACAAAAGCGCCGTTGCGCAAGACATCGGCCCTGTCGCCGGCAGCCGGCTGCAGCAGGCGAAAAATATGCAGGGCCACGGCATAGGCCTTGTCTGCCCCGGCCAGATCGCCCCTTTCGCGCCGGGCTTCGCCCGCCTGCCGGGCCGCCCACATGACGCCGGGCATATAGCGCGGCGGATCCTGCTTCATCAGTTCGACGCGCAAGCCCAGCCCGTCTGTATACGCCCTGTCGGCCCCGGCGAAATCGCGCATCTGCATCGACGCATCGCCCAGCTTGCCAAGGCCCACTGCCAGCGCGCCTTCTGCCGCGGAATTTCCGGAACCCTGGCCAGCCAGCCGCCGCAGGGCATCCACCGCGCCCTGATAGGCGCGGCGCGCCTCGGCCGCCTGCCCTTCCATCTCCGATACGCCCCCCAGATTAGCCAGCGCCACGCTCCTGTCGCGGTCGTTGCCGGCAACGCCTGCGGCCATTTGCGCTGCGTGCCGGGCATCTGCCAGCCGCCCCGCATCGATATAAAGCGACCACAGCGCATCCCAATCGGCAAACACCGCCGGATCCAGCCGCGTCACCTCCTCCAGCCGCGCAATCACCGCTTGTGTGCCAAGCTTGCCCCGGTTGCGCGCATCCAGCGCCAACTCGGCTATCCGGCGCCCCTCGGCCGCGCTGTCGATCGCCTCGCGCTGGCGCCGGGCCGCCTCGTTCGCCGCACGCATCCTGTCCAGAATGGCCAGGGCTTCCAGCTCGTTGCCGGCGTTATATCGGGCCAGTGCGGCCGCCCCTTCCGGCGTGCTGGCGATGTCGGTAACCGCGCCGCGCAGGGTGGCAATCACCGCGGCATAGGCCTGATCCTTCTGCGCCAGCTCCTGCACGAATTGCTGCTGCAGCCTGGCAAGCTCGGCATGTTCGGCCGCTGCGCCCGCGCGCAAGCGCGCCTGCAAGCTGTCGATCCGCCCACGCAGCGCCTGCAATCTGGCATCTGTGGACTTGCGCGAGGCCACCATCGTCGCATTGGCCTGATAGAGCGCCGCGCTCACTTCGGCCTGCGCATCCACCTGAAAGGTCGCCGCCGCCCCCGGTGAGGAGGAGACCAGCCAAACCATGCCCGCGCTCCATATCAACTGCCCCATCCGCACGGCTTATTCTCCGCAGCTGGCACTCTCGCGCGGCTGGTGCACATCCACCGTGCACACCGCATCACCTTCAAAACCGCAAACCACGCCGCCGCTGCCCGGATGGCATTGCCACGAGGCCGCCACTGCCTTTGCACCGACATAGCGAAACAGCGTGCCCGCACCAAACCCCCGGCACGAAAGCTCGGCCTCCGGCTGGGCGCGTTGCAGGGCCTGCGCCTGGGCGGCGGCCTCGCCGGGCATGGCCGGGCCTTCCCCGCTCACGAACAGCGGCAAGCGGCGCTCGCCGCGCGCCCAGTCATCCACCACGCGCACCTTCTTGGCCGCCAGCAGATTGCTCGCCACCTGCGCATAGGCGCCATAGGGGAAGCGGCGGATATGCGTGGCCAGCGCCTCGCAATCACCCGGCTTGCGGCTTTCCCAGGCCAGACGTTCATCATGGCTGGGGCGGTTGCCGACGTGCAGGGATCCGCAGATATCCGAAAGCCCCGGTTGCAGCCCTTCAAAAGTGCAGACCTTTTCCGCCGCGCCGAACGTGTTGAACAGCATCGCCCACAGGGCTGCCGCCCCGGCGGTGGAAAGGCCGGTATAGACCACGCGGCGCCACAGGCGGTTGGCACTGCCGCGCGAGGGCGGCGCTGGCCGGCCGGCCAGCTTGGCCTCGATGGCCGCCACCAGATCGAGAAAATAGGGATCCTTGAGATCGCCGCGCCAATGGCTCAGGTCGATCGCCTGCGTGCGACCGAAGCCCAGCGGCGGCGCCACCCTGTCGATCTTCACCGGCACGAGGATGTTGCGGCTCTGGCCGTGCTGGGCTTCCTCCTGCACCCAGCCGCCCCGTTCCATATCGACGCTGAGCGCCGACCATACCACAAGCACGCAGCCGGCCGGCTGCAAGCGCTCGGCCAGCTGGCGGCGCCAGTCCTCGCCGCCGGGCAGCACCGCATCGAACCAGACATCAAGCCCCTGCAACCGCAGCGCCTCCACCAGCCGGGCCACACGCACCTCATCCTCGCGCTTATAGGCGACATAGGTATGGGTCATGGCTTGTTCTCCCCCTCGGCCCTGGCATGTTCGCGCGCCCTGTCGCGCCAAACGCGATCCGCGGGAGAGAGAAGCCCCCTGCCCTCCATCCCTTCGTATTGCGCGGCCACCTCGCGCCAGTGGATGCCCGATCCCCGAAAGACCGCAAGCTTTTCCAGCGACACCGCGATATTGCCGCGTTCCTCCTGCGCTATCGCCCGATCGCGCGCATCATCCGCCAGCCGGACATCTGCCTGGGCAAAACTCATTCAGGCTTCCACGGATCGGCATGTGCGATCATGCCCAGCACGCTGTGGCGTGCGCGCACGGCATCCTCGGCGGACTGGATGATGGCATGGCCAGCCTCGACCGTAATTGAGGCGTCGATGTCGATATGCACGTCTACCATCAGCATGTCCCCCATCTTGCGGGTGCGCAAATTGTGGCAGCCACGCACCCCCGGCGAGGATAGGATGGTGGCACGGATGGCCGCAACCTCCTCGTCATTGGCCGATTGGTCCATCAGGTCATGCAGCGCTTCCCATCCGAATTCCCAACCCATTTTCAGGATCATCAGCCCCACGATCAACGCCGCAACGGGGTCCAGAACAGGGTATCCCAGCAGATTGCCGATAATGCCGCAGCCCACCACCAGCGAGGATGCCGCATCCGATCGGGCATGCCAGGCATTGGCAATCAACATGCCGGATTTAACCCGTTTGGCCACCGCCAGCATATAGCGGAACAGCATTTCCTTGGCGAAAAGCGCGGCCCCTGCCACGTAAAGGGCGGCAATCGCGACCTTGGGAATGGCCTCGTGGTGCTCGATCCTGACGGCCGCGCTCCATAACATGCCGATGCCGACACCTGCCAGCAACAGCCCCAGCGCCAGGGAGGCAGCATTCTCGAAGCGCTGGTGGCCATAGGGATGGCGTTCATCGGCGGCGGATTTGGAATGGGCGGCAACGAAGAGCACCAGAAAGTCTGCCACCAGATCAGACAGCGAATGGATCCCATCGGCGATAAGCCCCGACGAGCCCGAGATCAGCCCCACCGCCACCTGCAGGATCGAGAGGGTGGTGTTCACCGCCACGCTCACCCACGTACTGCGCGAAGCCGCCCGCGCCTTCTCCGCCGGTGCGATCCCGGCATCTTCGAGCGCCAGCATGGGGGCGTGGTGGTTCATGCGGTGAGGCCTTCTGCTGAATGTTTGCGCGCTAACGCTTTGCCGGGCGATTGTGAACACTGGGCGACAGGCCATCCAGCCATCGCTTGCGCCCCCTGGCATACATGCCATCATGGTTTGCCCGGGTGGTGCGAGATTGGGCATGCCCTTCTGCAAGACAGCGGCGGGGGCCCGCTGTTCGCGCCGGCGCGGACTTCAAAGGATCTGCAAAGCCACCAGCCCTGCCATCCATGACGCTATAATAATGCCAGCCTGCGCGGGAATGACCCTTGCCGCAAACGCCCTCGTTCCTGCCGTGGCTGAAAACAGCATCTTGGCAATGCTGCTGGTGGTGCAGGCTATCAGCAGCGGCACGATGGCTTGGGCAGGTGCGATCGTGCGCTCGCTCACCAGCGTTGCGATGGAAATAACGGCGGCGTGAACATCCAGCAGGCCGCCGATGGCAGCTGCCGCGGCAATCCCCATTGCACCGAACCACGCCTGCATCGCGGCCACCAGTATCAGTATACCAGCCAACATCGCGGCAAACACCAGAGCGATCATCACGTTGAAAGAGCGACTGAACCTGGGCGGTTTGGAGGACGTCTCGCGCCAGGCCACCAACATGAACCAGCCGCCGGACAAAGCCGCAGCCAGGGCCGCGGCTGCCACCGGTGCGGCTGTCGCCAGAAAGGCGCTGTGATCGGTAACCTCGATAACCATGGCCATTTGCACATAATTGGCAACCGTTGAAAGCACCGCCGCCGCCACCCCTGCCGAGAGGGAAGCCGGATTGGCGCGCACCCAGGCCCCCATGGCGCCAATCGTTGCCGAGCTGGAGATAAAGCCCGACACCAGCCCCAGCATCGGCACGCCCAACCGTGCGCCGAGAAGCCGTGTGGCCAGTTGCCCCACCGCATTGATGCCAAGGATCATGATGACCACCAACCAGATGGCATGGGGGTTGAGCGCGGCAAAAGGCCCCATGGGCCGATCGGGCAGCATGGGCAGGATGATCAGCGTCGCGCCTGCAATCAGCAGCACATCGGCCACTTCATCCGCCGTAACCATCTGCCCCACAAAGCGGTGCAGCGGCTCGCGGGCGGCCAGAATGATGGTGATGAGCACCGCCGATGCGCCAGCAAGATCGGGCGCGCTGACCGACAGGGCACCGAGCAGCGTGGTGGCGATCAGCGCGATTTCCGTGGTGATGCCGGGGTCGCCCGAGGCGCGGCGCTGCCAATTGCTGAATAGCGCCAGCGCGGTGATGCAGGCAAGGATGATGCCGCTCATCCAGCCCCACGGTGTCAACGCGCTGCCACAGCCCATCAGGCTGGCGATGGTGAAGGTGCGCAGCCCCGCAGAGGCCGGGCGCTGGGCTTTGCGCCGCTCCCGCTCCGCGCCGATCAGGAGGCCGATGCCCAGCGCAATCAGCAGATGGTGCATCAGCGCGATATCAGCCATGTGCGCCTCCCTCACCCGGCGTGGAGCATGGGTCGATCCACTCTTCCATGCACAACCGGTTTGCGATGTGGTGCCAGCCCGGCCCTGCCCCGGCAAGATCACCCGCTGCAGCGAGGACGAAAAACATCGCCACCACGATGCTCCCATGCGTCAGCTTGCCCAGGAGCGCCATTTCAGGCTGCTCAAAGCCCCCTCCTGCCTAACCGGCGCGGGCCTGCTTGAAAACGGCGGACGGCCTGGGGGGACAAGCCGTCCGCCGATGATGTATCAGCCCTCCGCCTGTTCGCGGCGCAGCTTGATCAGGCGCCGCCGCGCGCGCACGGCGGCGGCATCCATGGCAAGAACCACCGGCTTCAGATCCCAGAACGCGCTCCCTTCGGCGGCTGCCCCCAGTGCGCGCTGGATCGCCTCCAGCATGGGCAGATCCTCCATTTCGAACACCTGCCGCGTCATCGCCTCGGCTTCCGCGCCGGGTTGGCGGGTGTAGAAATAATGGGTTGTTTCAAAAGTTTCCGGGGTCAGGATATGCGGGTTGACAAAGGCGGGCACGGGCGCCTTGTGACGCGGTTGCCCCGCCAGCGTGAAGCCGACCTCGAGCAACATCGATGCCGGCGCGTGCCAGCGCATGTCGAGCCATTCGTCCATCCGCGCATCCTGCGCCAAACCGTGCAGCCAGGCGGGGCGCGGCGTGTTGTCGAACGACCATTTCGACCAGATCGCGCCGCTCTCGTCTTCGAGCGCCTCATGCCGTCCGGCCAGGAACTTGCCGCCCATCCGGAAACTGTCCTCATGCACGAATTCGGTGTGCGACAGGTCGAGCAGATTGTCGGCGATGATCTCGTAATGGGCGGGAAACAGCAGGCGCCCATGCACCATCGGTTGCGCCACCTCGATCGCCGAGAAATCCGGGATCAGCGCGGGGTCGGCCTTGGCCCCATCGCCGGGCCAGAACCATACCCCGCGATGGCGCGCGACAACCACCGGCGCATCCACCCGCGCATGGGGCGGGATGAGCTGCGAGAATGGATTGTGCGTGCAGGCCCCTGCGCTGCCAAATTCCAGCCCGTGATAGGGGCAGGCGATCGTGTCGCCCTTGCGCTTGCCTTGCGACAGCGGCGCGAAGCGGTGCGGGCACAGGTTTCCCAGCATGGCATAGCTGCCATCCTGCTTGCGGAAAAGCACCCAGGGCTTGTCGAGCAGGCGGCGCTCAAGCAGCGCGTCGCCCTCGATTTCCTCCTCCCAGGCAGCCATGTACCAGACATTGCGAAGATAGCTCATCAGACGCTCCATGGGTTGGGCCCATGCTGGCGGAGCGTGAAGGCAAGGCCGCTTGCCCCATACGCCGCGCGAACACGGACACGTGGGGCCTGCAGCATGACGCGGGCGATGGCAGCGTCTTCCCAAGGCAGCGGCAAGGCCACCTACCAGGCTGTCACCGGTCTAGGTGGCGCCAGGGCGCCTGTCAATCGGCCAAGGCCGCCTTCACGG
>DATMUT010000303.1:0-2873 GCA_035563755.1 Novosphingobium sp. | reverse complement strand
CTGCCGCGCAGGCTGCCACCGCCGCGCAGGCCGCCGCCACTGCCGCCGCCACCCGCAGCGAGGACACCGCCACCCGCGTTGCCGCCATCGAGAAGGCCAAGCCGCAGGGCTTTCGCAGCGGCAACAGCACGGTCAACGTCTCGGGCTATGTCAAGCTGCTGATGTCGAGCGCGCGCTACAGCGGGGGCGATGATGCCACCAACAGCCTGGGCCGCGACATTTATCTGCCGCAATTCGTGCCGGTCTATAACCCGGCCAACCCCACCTCGGCCACGCGCGTGACCGACTTCTCGGCCAAGCAGAGCCGGTTCTGGGTCGATGCCTCGACCAAGGTGGGCAGCCACACGCTCAAGGCCTATATCGAGGCCGACTTTCAGGCCGCGCCCGGCACGCCGCAGGCCGCCGGCCAGGGCACGCAGCGCACCACCAACGCCTATGATTTCGCCATGCGGCGCGCCATCATCCAGCTTGACCGCTGGACGCTGGGCCAGGAATTCACCAACTTTGCCCCCATCGCGGTCTTTCCCGAAAGCACCGATTACGTGGGCGGCGTCGATGGCCTGATCTTCGTGCGCCAGCCCCAGCTGCGCTACAGCCTGCCCTTGCAGAAGAACCTGACGCTGCATCTGGCGGTCGAGAACCCCGAGACGGCATCGGCCACCGTTGGCGCCACCACGCTGGTCGAGAACGGCGAGGACCACGCGCCCGACACCACCGCGCGCCTCGAATATGCCTCGAGCTTTGGCCTGATCGACTTTTCGGGCATGGTGCGCCAGCTGCGCATCGACAATGCCAAGGCGGGCGCGGCGCATATCGTCGATGACCAGCTGGGCTGGGGCGTGAGCACGGCCGGCAAGATCTTCCTCAACGCCAAGCACACCACCGACCTGCGCTTCGAGGCGACCTATGGCGACGGGCTGGGCCGCTATCTGGGCCTGAACTTCAGCCCCGACGCGGTGCTGATGGCCAATGGCAAGCTGGGCCGGGTCAGCAACCTTGGCATGTTTGGCGCGGCCCATGTCGCGCTCACCGACAAGTGGCGCGTGAACGTGATCGGCAGCTATCAGCAGGTCTATTACGCGGCCAACATCGACCGCAGCGCGGCCGGCATCGCCAGCTATAACCGGCAGGCGTGGAGCGTGGCCGGAAACCTGTTCTATTCGCCCCTCCGCAACGTCGATCTGGGCGTGGAATACCGGCATGGCACGCGCGAACTTGTCAATGGTCTGAACGGGGCGGTCGACAGGCTCGATTTTGCCGCCAAATATGGCTTCTGAAAAAATATAACGGGAGAGGTACGCATGGCGACAACGTATGACGGCCTGCCAAAACATCACGCGGCCACGCAAAACGAAAAACTCGTCATCACCGCCAGCTCGCTGGGCACGGTGTTCGAATGGTATGATTTCTATCTCTACGGCCTGCTGGCCACCTTCATTTCCAAGGTCTTCTTCTCGGGCGTGAACGAGACGACGGGCTTCATTCTGGCCCTTGGCGCCTTTGCGGCGGGCTTTGCGGTGCGCCCCTTTGGCGCGCTGGTGTTCGGCCGCATCGGCGATCTGGTGGGGCGCAAGAACACGTTCCTGGTGACGATGGGCATCATGGGCCTGTCGACCTTTGCCGTGGGCCTGCTGCCCGGTTACGATACGCTGGGCATTGCCTCGCCCATCATCCTTGTGTCGCTGCGCATCCTGCAGGGGCTGGCGCTGGGCGGCGAATATGGCGGGGCGGCCACTTTCGTTGCCGAACACGCGCCCAACAACAAGCGCGGGCTGTACACCAGCTTCATCCAGATCACGGCCACTTTTGGCCTGTTTGCCGCGCTGCTGGTGGTCATCGGCTTCCGCACCGGCCTTGGCGAGGCAACGTTCGGGGCATGGGGCTGGCGCCTGCCGTTCCTCATCTCGATCGTGCTGCTGGGCGTGTCGATGTGGATCCGCCTGCAGCTCAACGAAAGCCCGGTCTATCAGAAGATGAAGGACGAGGGCACCACCTCGAAGGCGCCGCTGACCGAGGCTTTCGGGCGCTGGTCGAACCTGAAATATGTGCTGATCTGCCTGTTTGGTGCCGGCATGGGGCAGGGCGTGGTGTGGTACACCGGCCAGTTCTACGCCATGTTCTACCTCGAGAAGATCCTCAAGGTTGATGGCGCTGCGACCAATATCCTGATCGCCTCGGCGCTGGCGCTGGGCACGCCGTTCTTTGTCTTCTTCGGCTGGCTGTCCGACCGCATCGGGCGCAAGTACATCATCCTGGGCGGCTGTCTGCTGGGCGCGCTCACCTATATGCCCGCCTTCCATGCGCTTTCGGATGCGGCCAACCCGGCGCTCGTCGATGCCGCGACCAAATCGCCCGTCACGGTCATCGCCAATGCCGGCGAGTGTTCGTTCCAGTTCGACCCTGTGGGCAAGAACAAGTTCGACGCCAGCAGCTGCGACATCGCCAAGGCCTATCTGGCCAAGAACGGCATCGACTATCGCAATGTCGCCGCGCCTGCCGGCACGGTGGCCACCGTCTCGATTGGCGGTGTGGCCATGGTTGCGCCCGATCCTGCCACCGTTACCGGCAAGGAGCGCGCCGCTGCCATCAAGAGCTATGGCGAAGGGCTGAAGAAGGCGCTGGCCAAGGCCGGCTATCCGGCCAAGGCTGACCCTGCGCTGATGAACCGGCCCAAGGTCATCGCCATCCTGTTCTACCTCGTGCTGCTGGTCACGATGGTCTATGGGCCGATCGCGGCAATGCTGGTCGAATTGTTCCCCACCCGCATCCGCTACACCTCGATGTCGCTGCCCTATCACATTGCCAATGGCTGGTTTGGCGGGTTCCTGCCCACCACGGCCTTTGCCATGGTCGCGGCAACGGGTGATATCTAC
>DATMUT010000302.1:0-2711 GCA_035563755.1 Novosphingobium sp. | reverse complement strand
CCGCCAAATTCGACGGCGTCGAGATCGCCAACACCATCGCCAAGGTCATCCGCGCGATGCCCTTCCCGCCGCCCAACTCCATCCTGGGGCCCGAGGGCGAGAGCTGGATCCCGGTGCACGGCCAGGTCAGCCTGTCGAACGCGCCGGCCATGTTCGCCGAAATCCGCGCCTATTTCGACAGCCGCGCCGCCGAATACGAGGCGCTTGGCATCCACAACGGCTTCCTGTTCTCGACCCTGCACAACAATGCGGTGGTAATGGAGCCGGTGTTCTTCTGGCCGCAGGGCTATCGCCCGGTGCACGCCAGCATGGTCGAGCCCGAGCACCTTGCCCGCCTGAAGCAACTGGGCGAGGCAGCCGAGGCCACCCGCGTGGTGACCGAAAGCCGCGAGATGGTGAAGCGCATCGCCGAGAAATATGGCTGCGCGCATTTCCAGATCGGGCGCAGCTACAAGTATCGCGACAGCCGCGACGAGGCGTTCCTGCGCGTGCTCGATGCGGTGAAGGCCGTGGTCGACCCCAAGGGCACGTTCAACCCCGGCGCGCTGGGCTTCCCCGAGGGGCCTGCCGCATGAGCGAGACCTATCGCGCCATCCGCCTCGAGCATTTTGCCGAGAGCTTTCGCGCCGGGTGCCAGATCGTCGACCTGCCCGTGGCCCCACCGGCCGCGGGCGAGGTGCGGGTTGGCAACCTTTATTGCGGCGTCAACGGCATTTTCGACACGCAGATCGCCCGCAATCTGGTCGATTACGTCACCATCGCCCTGCCCACCTTCACCGGCGTCGAGGCGCTGGGCGTGGTCGAGGCAGTGGGTGAAGGCGTGAGTGAACTGGCGGTGGGCGATGCGGTCGTCACCACCCGCTTTACCGGCGGATACCGCGAGAAGTTCACCGGGCCTGTCGCCAATTTCGTCAAGGTGCCGGACGCCGCGCCTGAATGGCTGGCGCTGGCCAGCACGGGCGTTTCGGCCATGGTGGCCCTGCGCGTGATTGGCGAGGTGAAGCCGGGCGAAACGGTGGCCATTTCGGCAGCCGCCGGCGGGCTTGGCCATCTGCTGGTGCAGATCGCGGTCGACATGGGGTGCCATGTTGTGGCCGTGGCCGGCGGGCAGGCCAAATGCGATTTCGTCCGCTCGCTGGGCGCGCAGCGCGTGATCGACTATCGCGCCGAAGATGTGGGCGAGGTGCTGGCGGCCGAATACCGCAACAAGATCGACGTTGCGGTCGACACCGTATCGGGCGCCATTTTCGATGCGTTCCTGGCCAACCTTGCCAACCATGGCCGGCTGGTCGTGGGGGGCGCGGCCGCTGACCTTGAAGGGCGGCCCGAAATCGTCACCGCCCCGCGCATCGCCCATGCCATCTACTACAAGAGCGCCTCGGTACGCGGCTTCATGAACGGCCTGCTGACCGCCCACTGGCCCGAGGCCCGCGAGGATATCTTCGCCATGTATGCGCAAGGCCGCATCAAGGTGCGCTTTGACGATGGCGGCCCCGATGGCGGCCTGTTCCGCCACGTCGAAGGCATTTTCGACGCGGTCGAACGCCTGCTCTCGGGCCGCTCGATGGGCAAGGTGCTGGTCGATCTGCGGCCCGATACGAACTGACATACCCCCGATCATGGTGAACCGATGAACCAGCCCAAGACCCTTTTTGCCAAGATATGGGACGCGCACCGCGTGGCGACAACGCCAGCGGGCGCCGACCTTGTCGCCATCGACCGCGTGTTCCTGCACGAGCGCACCGGCGCTGCCGCGCTGCGCTCGATGGCGGCGGCCGGGCGGCCGGTGCGCGACCCGGCGCGCGTGTTTGCCGTGATGGACCACATCGTCGACACACGGCCCGGGCGCGGCGACACCACGCTGATGCAGGGCGGGCAAGGCTTCATCACCGAAACCCGCGCAGCAGCTCTGGCGGCGGGCATCACCCTGTTCGACGTGACCGACCGCGACCAGGGCATCACCCATGTGATCTCGCCCGAGATGGGCATCGTGCTGCCCGGCTGCACGCTGGTCGCGCCCGACAGCCACACCTGCACGCAAGGGGCGCTGGGCGCGCTGGCCTGGGGCATTGGCAGCAGCGAGGCCGAACATGCCATGGCCACCGGCGTGCTGCGCCTGGTGCGCCCGCAGACCATGCGCGTGACCTTTACCGGCCAGCTGGCGCCGGGCGTGACGGCCAAGGACATGGCGCTGGCGCTGATCGCGGCGCATGGCGCTGGCGGCGGCGCTGGCCATGCAGTCGAATTTGCCGGCCCCGCGGTCGAGGCGCTCGACATCGAGGCGCGCATGACCTTGTGCAACATGGCCACCGAATTTGCCGCCATGGCCGGCTTTATCGCGCCCGATGCCAAGACCTTTGCCTGGCTGGCGGGCCGCCGCTATGCCCCCGCCGCCTTCGAGGGCGACTATTGGCACACCCTGCACACCGACGAGGGCGCCACTTTCGACCGCGAGATCGTGATCGATGCGGGCACCATCGCGCCCATGGTCAGCTGGGGCACCAGCCCCGAACACGCCATGCCCATTACCGGCACGGTGCCGCAGGGGCCAACCCGCGCGCATGACTACATCGGGCTGGACGCGGGCGCGCCGATACTGGGCACGCCTATCGATGTGGCCTTCATCGGGTCCTGCACCAATGCGCGCCTGTCGGACCTGCGGCGGGCGGCAGACCTGCTGCGCGGGCGCCATGTGGCCGCTTCTGTCAAGA
>DATMUT010000301.1:0-5346 GCA_035563755.1 Novosphingobium sp. | reverse complement strand
GCGTTCCTGCCCATCGTGGCGATCGTTTCGATGTTCCCCGCCGTGCCCGCCATCATCGAGCATTTCGCCGCGCGCGACCCTGCCGCCATGGCCAAGGTGCCGGCCATGGTCTCGGCGCCGGGCCTGGCGATCGCCATCATTGCGCTGTTCGTCGGCCCGCTGGTCGACCGCTTCGGGCGCCGGCGCCTGCTGCTGGTCTCGACGGGCCTGTATGGCTTTGTGGGCGCGGCCCCCTTCTGGCTTGACTCGATCGACCAGATCTATGCCTCGCGCCTTGTGCTGGGGGTAGCCGAAGCGGCAATCCTGACCACGCTCAACACGCTGATCGGCGACTATTGGGACCAGAATGGCCGCCGGTTCTGGCTGACTGCCCAAGGCTTTGCCGGCCCGTTTCTGGGTTCAGCGGTTATTCTGGCCTCGGGTTTCCTTACCCATGTGCAGTGGAACGCCATCTTCCTCATCTATCTGGTTGGCATCCCGGCCTTCCTTGCCAGCGCGCTGTTCCTGTACGAACCCGACAATGACGCCACCGTGCGCCAGATGCTGGGCATGGACGAGGAAGCCAGCGGCTTTCCGTGGGCATCGGTAGCCATGTTTGGCGCCGTCACGCTGTTTGGCGGGGCGCTGTATTACGTGTTCATCATCAATGGCGGCATTGTCTGGCAGGAAATCGGCGTCAAGGACTCGGCCGCCATCGGCAAGATGACCACCATTCCCAGCCTGTTCGTGATGGCGGGCGCGGGCGTGTTCTGGCTGACGGGCAAGCTGGGGCCGCGCTGGCAGCTGTTCTCGCTGTTTGCGCTGCTGGGCAGTGGGCTGGTGATGATGGGCCTCATCCACGACTGGCGCGGCATGGTTGTGGCCATGTCGATCCAGCAGACGGGCGCCGGCATGGCCGTGCCTTGCCTGATCGCCTGGGCGCAAAGCCACCTGCCCTATGCCCACCGCGGGCGCGGCATGGGTGTGTGGACGGCGTGCTTCTTCTTCGGCCAGTTCGCCTCGCCGCTGCTGGTCAGCGCAGTGCGCACGCAGGTGGGCACCATGCAGGGCGCCTTTGTGGTGGCTGGCATTGCCGGTCTGGTCTGCGCGCTGGCGGTTCTTCTCATCGTTTCCGGGCGCCGCGCGCAAGCCGCCGCCTGATCAGGAGCCTTTTACATGCAATCGAAAATCAAGCGTGGCGTGAGCCTTTACAGCTTTCAGGAAGAGCTGTTTCTGGGGAAGATGAGCGTGGACGATGTGGTGGCGTTTGCCACGAGCATCGGCGCGCCGGGCATCGAGATCCTGCCCGAGCAGAACATGCCCACCTTCCCCAACATCACCGACGCGCAGGTGGGCGAATGGCACGAGATGCTCGAGCGCCACGGCGCGCATTTCACCTGCTACGACATGTTCCTCGACACCAAGCTGCGCAAGGACCGGCTGATGAGCGACGAAGAGCAGGTCGAGAGCATCGTGCGCGATCTGCAGCTGTGCAACCGGCTGGGCATCAAGAACATGCGCATCCTGATCTTCGTGCGCCCCGACATCCTTGAAAAATGCGTACCTTATGCCGAGAAATACGATGTCCACATGGGCGTCGAGGTGCACGCGCCCTGGTATCTGGACCACGCCTGGATCCTGCGCACGATCGAGGTGGCCGACCGGCTGAAGACGAAGCATCTGGGCATCCTGCCCGACATGGGCATCTTCATGAAGCACTATCCGCCCGCCTTCCGCGGCCGGTTCGAGCGGCAGGGCGCCCGCCCCGAGGTCGCCCAGTTCATCGTCGACCAGCACGAACAGAAGATCATGTGCGAATACACGATCTATGAGGTGGCGGTGAAGATGGGCGGCAACAAGGCCGAGATCGCCATGGCCGAGACGCTGCGCCACGCGCCCTTTGCCAACCCCAAGCGGATTGGCGATTTTGCCCCCTATTTCCACCACATCCAGGCCAAATTCTATGAAATGACGCCCGAATGCACCGATCCCAGCCTCGCCTATGACGAGGTCATCCCCGAGCTGGTCAAGGCCGGCTGGGAGGGCACGCTTTCCTCCGAATACGAGGGCAACCGCTGGATCCAGGACGTCGAGGTCGTCGACAGCCGCGAGCAGGTGCGCCGCCAGCACGTGATGTTCGAGCGCCTGATCGCCAAGGCGCAGGCCGAGATGGAGACCGCATAATGTTCGACAAATTCCTGATCGATACCGCGTCGCTGCGCAACACCGGCCCGGCAGACGCGCCCACCGGCTTCGCCTTCGAGGCCAAGCTGGGCTATTACCGGGGCCTTGGCCTCTCGATGATCGAGGAACTCAACGTCTCGATCGACGGCGAAACGCTCTCCCGCGAGGCGGTCACCTTTGACGAGGGCCACGGCCCCCTTACCCTCGAGCAGATGGAAACCGCCTATGACCGGCGCTGGCCCTTTGGCACTGCGGCCACCATTGCCGTCGCCCACCCCGGCGGCTTTCCGGCCGGCGAGCACACACTCGCCTTCCAGCAAAAACTGCGCGTCTCATACCTCCCCTTCCCATCCTTCAATAATGACGAAAAGGCCGTAAGGCTGGGTTAGGGCCAAGAAAAATATCAATTAAATAATTCAAAAACATCAGATTTCAAGCAACCTCCCGACCAGAGCGCATTCCGCCGAGACACGTTGACAGTGCGTATCGCGGCCGATAAACCGAACAAATATTCGGATTCTTAAGTGCGACTCAACGTCGGCTCATCAGGGAGTGGAAAATGAAACCAGCTCATCGTGCACTGCTGTGCGCCTCTGCCATCGTGGCGATCATGCCCGCCCTCGCCATGGCGCAGCAGGCCCCCGCGCAGGACAGCAGCCAGGCCCTTCAGGAAATCGTCGTGACCGCCAACCGCGTCGAGACATCGGCGCAAAAGACCCCGGTGGCGCTGACCGTCTATTCGGGCGCCGATCTGGCCGGCAAGGGCGTCAGCAACATCTCGGCGCTTTCCACCGTTGACCCCAGCGTCAACGTGTCGACCAACACGGGCCAGTCCTATGTCGCGATCCGCGGCGTTGCCTCGACCGACACGACCGAGACGGGCGACCCGTCGGTGCCGATCGCGCGCGACAATTTCTTCACCAATCGCTCCTATTCGATCACCACCTCGATGTATGACCTCGAGCGTGTCGAGGTGCTCAAGGGCCCGCAGGGCACGCTGTTCGGCCGCAACTCGACCGGCGGTCTGATCCAGATCGTGACCAAGAAGCCCGGCAAGGAACTGGGCGCGGACATGTCGATCGAGGTCGGCAATTACAACGCGATCAAGACCGAAGTCGGGGTGAACATCCCCATCGGCGACAAGGTGCAGCTGCGCGTTGCCGGCTTCCAGAGCTACCACGAAGGCTATCGCGTGATCGACGGCATCGGCCAGCGCGGCGATGACGACAACACCAAGTCAGGTCGCATCACCCTGGCGTTCCAGCCCTTCGAGGGCTTCTCCGGCCTGATCCAGTATCAGCATGACGATGTGAACACGACCGGCGACGTCGCGCAGAAGACCGCTGTCGGCCAGCCTGCGCCGGGCGGCGATGTGTCGCACTACGTGGGCTATGCGCTCAGCTCGAACAAGCTCAAGGGCGACCGCATCCGCTGGGAGTTCACCTATCAGCTGCCCGCCAACCTGACGCTGTACTACGCCGGTGGTTATGACCATCAGCAGTATCGCCACGTGACGGACTCGACGAGCGTCAACAGCAGCGGGACCATCACCAGCTACGCCAGCCAGTACTACCAGAAGGAAAACCCTTCGACGTGGAACCACGAAGTGCGCCTGGCCACGCCCCAGAACGGCAAGTTCACCGCGCAGATCGGCTACTTCCACTTCGAGGAGCATAACGCCAACCTCGACAGCTATCTGCACATCACCTCGGGGGCGAATGCTGGCATCGACATCATCCACTTCCTGTATGATGTAAAGAGCAAGTCGGATGGCGTGTTCGGTCAGGCTGGCTGGCGCGTGACCGATACGGTCAAGCTGACCGCCGGCGTGCGCAACACCTGGGACAGCAAGGAGCGTACCGGCCAGTCGGTGCTGAACTATGCCGCATTCGGCGGTTCGGGCTATGGCTATACCCCGGCCAACGGCAGCGTCAGCCAGAGCAAGCCGACCTTCCACCTGGGCGCCGAATGGCAGGCTACCCCGCGCAACATGGTCTATGCCAAGTTCGACACCGGCTACAAGTCGGGCGGCTTCAACTCGAACGGCACGGCGCCCTCGGTCAATTACGGCCCCGAGACGCTCAAGGCCTGGGAGCTGGGCACGAAGAACAAGTTTGCCGGTGGCCGCATCATGCTGAATGCCGATGCGTTCTATCAGCAGTACGAGGGCTATCAGGCCTCGCAGCTGAACTCGCTGCTGGGCAGCAGCGCCTCGGGCGTGTTCAACATCGGCAACGCCGAAATCTATGGCCTCGAAGGGCAGTTCGTCGCGGCCATCACCCAGGGGCTCAAGGTCGATGCCAATGCGACCTACCTGCATGCCCGCTTCAAGACGCATGAGCCGGTCTACAAGGCCGATGGCAACAGCTACGATATCTACAACAACCAGCTGCCCAACGCCCCCGACTTCGTGGTTACGGCCGGCGTCGAATATGCGATCAACCTGGGCGGCGGCACGCTGACCCCGCGCTTCGAGATCAAGCATTCCTCGAGCTATTATTTCGACGTGTTCAACAGCAGCGACGTGCGCCAGGGCGCGTTCGAAACGATGAACGCCAACCTGAAATACACCCCGGCATCGGGCAGGTTCACGATCATGGCCTTCGTGCGCAACCTGACCAATGCCACCGTATTCTCGAACGCTGTCGAGAATTATTCGGCGCTGCCCAATCCCATCAACGGCTACGAATACCAGCCGCCGCGCACCTATGGCGTGCGCGCCTCGGCCAAATTCTGATCGGCCGCCGGGGGCGCATAGCCGCCCCCGGACACTTTGAAGCCCGGACAGTTTGAAGGGACGACATGAAACAGGCACTTTTCCTTGCGGTCATCGCAGTGGCCATGACAGGGGCCGCAGCCGCTGCGCCCGCCGCCATGGCCCAGCCCGCTCGCCCGCAGGCCTTTGCCAAATGCCAGGCGTGCCATGTGGCGGCGCCGGGCGCGAAATCGACCATCGGTCCCAACCTGTTCGATGTCGTCGGGCGCAAGGCCGGCTCGCTGCCTGGCTTCACCTACTCGCCAGCGATGAAGGCGGCCGGCTTTGCCTGGACGCCCCAGCGCCTTGACGCTTTTCTCAAGGCGCCCATGCGCGACCTGCCCGGCACCCGCATGCCCTTTGCCGGCCTGAGCGATGCCGGCGAGCGCGCGGCCATTGTCGCCTACCTCAAGGGGCTGGGCAAGTGA
>DATMUT010000300.1:0-14632 GCA_035563755.1 Novosphingobium sp. | reverse complement strand
CTCGTCGCATTTGTTGAGAAATGTCAGCCGAAACGCGAAGCCGATATCCTTGAAGATGTCGGCGTTCTCCGCCCAGATGATGACCGTGCGCGGGCTCATCACGGTCGAGATGTCGCCGTTCATGAAGGCGTTGCGGGTGAGGTCCGCCACCCGCACCATCTTGTTGATGATGTCGCGGCCGTCCTTGCGCACCCGATGCGCCGGGGACTTCGCCAGCACGATGTCGACCTCCTTGTCGTGCGGCAGGTAATTGAGGGTGGCGACGATCGACCAGCGGTCCATCTGGCCCTGGTTGATCTGCTGGGTGCCGTGAT
Organism: Novosphingobium sp.; assembly: GCA_035563755.1. Classification (GTDB taxonomy): domain Bacteria; phylum Pseudomonadota; class Alphaproteobacteria; order Sphingomonadales; family Sphingomonadaceae; genus Novosphingobium. Next base: position 14,318 of record DATMUT010000300.1, on the reverse strand, counting down.
AGAGGCCGGAGGTATCGCCGAGCCCGACCGTGTTGGCGGTCGAGAACAGGCGGAATGCGGGATGCGGCTTGATGACCTTGTTCTGATCGAGCAGCGTCAGGCGGCCGGAGACCTCCAGCACGCGCTGGATCACGAACATCACGTCGGGGCGGCCCGCGTCATACTCGTCGAACACCAGCGCGGTGGGCGTCTGCAGCGCCCAGGGCAACAGCCCCTCGCGGAATTCGGTGATCTGCTGGCCATCCTTGAGCACGATGGCATCGCGCCCGATCAGGTCGATACGGCTGATATGCGCGTCAAGGTTGATGCGGATGCAGGGCCAGTTCAGGCGCGCCGCCACCTGCTCGATGTGAGTCGATTTGCCGGTGCCGTGATAGCCCTGCACCATCACGCGGCGGTTGAAGGCAAAGCCTGCCAGGATCGCCAGAGTGGTGTCGGGGTCGAACACATAGGTGTCGTCGCGGTCGGGCACGCGCTCATCGGCCACCGAGAAGGCAGGCACCTTCATGTCGATGTCGATCCCGAAAGTTTCACGCACATCCAGCGTGATATCGGGAGCTGCCAGCACGGTGGTCGAAGCGCCGGGGCGCTGAAGGTCAAGAATCTCGGTCATCGCGTCTTTTTGCCTATACGGGCCGGCGCTGCGCTGCAATAGTTTGCCGCAACGACAGATCAACAGGCGGACGAGAGGACATGAGCGCAGACAGGATCACGATTTTTGGCGCCCTGCTCTCGCCCTATGTGCGCAAGGTGTGCGTGGCGCTGGCCGAAAAGGGGCTGGACTACGACCTGCGCCTGTCGCGCCCGCGCGATCCCGACCCCGATTTTCTGGCCGCCAGCCCCTTTGGCAAGATCCCGGCGATGAAGCAGGGCGATTTCGTGCTGTGCGATTCTTCGGCCATCCTGGCCTGGCTCGACGCCAAATACCCCTCGCCCGCGCTGATCCCGGCCGAACCCGAGGCACGCGGCCGCGCCATCTGGCTCGAGGAGTTTTCCGACGGCATCATCGCCGCCTCGGGACTCAAGGTGCTGTTCCACCGCTATGTCTCGCCCGTGGTGTTCAAGCGCGAGGGCAATGAGGAGATCGCGCTCAAGGGGCTGGCCGAACTGCCGCCGATCTGGGCCTATCTCGAGCGGGTCGCACCCGAAACGGGCTGGTTGCTGGGCGCCGATTTCACCATCGCCGACATATCCATCGCCGCCATGATCCGCAGCCTTGAGCATGTGGACGCCCAGCCCGACCCCGCCACGCACCCGCGCACCGCCGCATGGTACGCCCGCGTGTGCGACCGCCCCAGCTGGCGCAAGGTGGCGCAGGAGGACAGCGTAAAGGCATAAAATCGCAGGAGACGGAACATGGCATTGCAAGGCGCGTGGATCTGGTACGAACTGATGACCTCGGACGCGGCCGGTGCCCGCGCCTTTTACGAGGCGGTGCTGGGCTGGCATGTCGCCCCCGGCACCCAGCCTCCGCTGTTTTATGGCCACATTGCCCGCGCCGATGGCGAAGGCGTGGGCGGCATGCTGCCCCTCTCGCCCGACATGGCCGCCCAGGGCGCGCGGCCCGGCTGGATAGGCTACATTGGCGTGGATGACGTGGACGCTGCCATCGCGCGGGTCGAGGCGGCCGGCGGCAAGGTGCTGATGCCGCGCATGGACATCGACGAGGGCAGCTTTGCGCTGGTGACCGACAGCGGCGGCGCGGCCTTCTATGTGATGACGCCGCGCGCCATGGGCACCGGCAAGAAAAGCCTTGCCTTCTCGCCTACGGAGGAGGGCAGCTGCGGCTGGAATGAACTGTACGCCGCCGACGACGAGGCGGCGCTGGCCTTCTACACCGACCTGCTGGGCTGGACGCAGCCGGGGGCGATGGACATGGGCGGTTTTGGCTCTTACCGCTTCCTCGCGCACGATGGCGAAACCTTCGGGGCGATGATGAAGAAGCCGCCACATGCTCCTGTTTCAAAATGGAATTTCTATTTCCGCGTGGCCGACATAGACAGTGCTCACACCACCCTCGTGGAGCATGGCGGGCAGGTCACCCATGGCCCGGTGCAGGTGCCAGGCGGCGACTGGGTCATCAATGCCACCGATCCGCAGGGTGCCAGCTTCGCGCTGGTTGGCAAGAAGGCAGCGTAAGTCATGTCAGAATATACGTTTTTCACAAACCCCATGTCGCGCGGCCAGATCGCCCGCTGGGCCTTGCACGAAGTGGACGCCAGCTACGAGGTGGTCACCGTCGAATATGGCCAGCCCAAGCCGGCCGCGCTGCTGGCGGCCAACGCCATGGGCAAACTGCCAACCCTCGTCCATCACACGGCCGATGGCGACCATGCCATTGCCGAAGGCGCGGCCATCTGCGCCTATCTGGCCGACACGCATCTGGAAGCGGGCCTTGCCCCCCGCCCGGCCGAGCGGGCCGATTACTACCGCTGGCTGTTCTTTGCCGCAGGGCCGGTCGAGCAGGCCATCACCGCCCGCCGCTTCGGCTTCGAGCCTGACGACCGCCAGCAGGTCTCGGTCGGCTTTGGCAGCTATGACCGCATGGTCGAAACGCTCTCGGGCCATTTTGCCACGCATGACTTTGTGTGCGGCGCGCGCTTCACCATGGCCGACGTCTATGTGGGCGCGCAGGTCATCTGGGGGCTGGCCTTTGGCACCCTGCCCGACCTGCCGGCCTTTGCCGCCTATGCCACGCGGCTGGGCGGGCGCCGCGCCTATGTCGAGGCCAAGGCCATCGACGATGCGCTGATCGCCGCCGCCCGCGCGCCCACGGCCTGAGCGCGCGGTCATGCACGAACTGAGCGTAACGCGCCTCATCGCCGCCCCGCCGGCCCGCGTCTGGCAGGTTCTGACGCAGCGGCAGAACGAATGGTGGTGCCCGCCGCCGTGGCGCGCGCAAGTCACGCATCAGGACCAGCGCCCCGGCGGGCGCTGCGAAATGGTGATGTATGGCCCCGAGGGCGAGGTGGTGCCGCAAAACGGCATCTACCTGGCCTGGGACGAAGGGCGCCGGTTTGCCATCACCGATGCAATTACGGGCGATCTGGAGCCTGCGGGGCCTTTCATGGTCGGCATATGGGAGATCGCGCCCGAGGGCGAGGGCACCCGCTACACCGCCCGCGCCCGCCACTGGACCGAGCAGGACCGCGACCGGCACGAGGCGATGGGCTTTGCCCAAGGCTGGCAGGCCTGCGCCGACCAGCTGGCGAGCCTGTGCGAGGCATGAATTGCGCGAGACGTAATTACGCGCGCGGCGCCGTTTCCTTGAGCAGCTGATAGGCCTCGATCACCTTTTGCAGGTCGGCCTCGTGGCTGCGGTCGCCGCCGTTGCGGTCGGGGTGGTACTGGCGCACCAGTTCGGAATAGCGCCGCCGCATGGCCGCCCTGCCCGCCGCCGCATCCAGCCCCAGCACCGCCAGCGCGGCGCGATCCTGCGCCGAGAGCGGGCGGCCGTCGGGCCATTGGGCCGGGCGCATGGCCGAGGCCCTGTCGCGCCGGGCATCGCGCGCGCGCCGGCTGATCGCCTCGAGCGGGTCGGCATAATCGGCCCAGCGGGGCGCGGAATCGACACCGGCCGTTGGGCGAAAGCTGCGGTTTTCATGCTCCCAGCCGGCGATGGGCGACTGGGCCTCCCATATCTCTTCGGGGCTCATGCCCTCGAAATAGTCATAGCCGGCGTTGAAGGCGCGAATGTGGTCGAGGCAAAACCAGCGGTAATCGCCCGGCCCGTCAAACCCCGACGGCCGGACGCCGGGGGCGCGAAATTCGCCCGGCTGATCGCAACCGGGCCAGCTGCACATGCGCTGGTGGCCCGAGACGCGCCCATGAAATCTATCCTGTCTCATTTGTTCCCCAATGGGGACGATTGCCCTATAATGGAACCCCCAAGGAGACAGCATGACCGGTCCGATCGCTCAAGAAATTCAGGAACTGCTCACCGCCGCTTTCGCCCCCGCGCGGCTCGAGGTGATCAACGACAGCCAGAATCACGCCGGCCATATGGGCGATGACGGGACGGGCGAGTCGCACTTTACCGTTATTATCGAGAGCGATGCCTTTGCCGGCGTTGGCCGCGTGGCGCGCCAGCGGCTGGTCAACGGCGCGCTGGGCGACATTCCGGGCGGGCGGGTGCATGCGCTGGCCATTCGCGCGCTGGCGCCGGGCGAGGCATGAGCGCGCCCGAGGCCATGCCAGCCATCGCAAGACGCGTGCGCCGGGCCGCGCGCATCTTGCTGATAGACCAGAGTGAGCGTATTCTGGCCTTCCGTTTCACCGCGCCCGACCGTCCGCCCTTCTGGTGCCTGCCGGGTGGTGAATGCGAAAGTGGCGAGGATTTCGTGCAAGCCGCAATTCGCGAACTGGCCGAGGAAACCGGCATAGCGATCAGCGACCCGGGCGCGGTTGTCGCGCGCGAGGGCGGCGACTTCGTGACGCTGCAGGGCGAACCGGTGCGGGGCGATGAGTGCTTCTTTCTCGTGCGGGTTGCCGCGGCCCAAATTGACACCAGCAGCCATACCGAGGTCGAGCAGGCGGTCATGCGCGAACACCGATGGTTCGCCCGCGACGAGATCGCCAGCTGGCCCGAGACGATCTATCCCGAAAGGCTGGGCGCGATACTGGATACGCTGGCCTGACACAGACGCCACGTAACGACGCCTGACACATGTTTTCGCAAAGGCTCGACCATGATGACCAGTGCCCTGTCCGGTTTCAGCATCTTCCTGTTTTTCGTGGCGCTGGTGCTGGCGCTCAAAAGCTTTGGCATCAACCAGGAGTATCAGCGCGGCGTGGTGTTTCGCCTGGGCCGCCTGGCCGAGACGAAGGGGCCGGGCTGGTTCTGGCTGATCCCCATCATCGATGCGGTGATGAAGGTCGACATCCGCATCATCACCTTTGCGCTCGACACGCAGGAGACGGTGACGCGCGATGGCGTGGCGGTGCGGGTGAATGCGGTGCTGTGGTTCCGCGCGGCCGATGCGGCGCGCGTGGTGACCAGCGTGATGAACTGGCAGGGCGCGGTGGTGCAGGCGGCCGAAACGGCCATGCGCGACGCGATTGGCCAGTCCGACCTTGACCAGATGCTGAAGGACCGGGTGGCGATCAACGCGCGCCTGCTGGGCATGCTGCGCGAGAATTGCGCGCAGTGGGGGGTCGAGGTGCATGCCGTCGAGATCAAGGACCTCGACATTCCCGAGCAGATGCAGCGCGCCATCGCCCGCGAGGCCGAGGCCATCCGCGAGAAGCGCGCCCGCATCATCAAGGCCGAGGGCGAGGCCGAAGCCTCGCGCACGCTGGCGCAGGCCGCGCGCACCATTGCCGAAGTGCCCGGCGCGCTCGAACTGCGCCGCCTGCAAACCCTGTCCGAAATCGGGGTCGAGCATAATTCCACCATCGTCGCCATGTTCCCCACCGAACTGCTCGAGGCGGCGCGCGCACTGGCGGGCAAATAGCCATGCCCGGCGTGCCCCTGGCGGCGCCCACGGCGGTGCGGCTGGCCAACGGGGTCACGCTCGACGTGTGGCAGGAGGGGCCGCGCAAATGCCCGCCGCTCATTTTCCTGCACGGTTTTCCCGAAAGCCTGCGCAGCTGGCGGCACCAGATCGCCCATCTGGCCGGGGTCTATCGCTGCATCGCGCCCGACCAGCGCGGCTATGGCAAATCCTCGCGCCCGGCCAATGATGCCGATTATGCCACCCCCCATCTGGTGGCCGATGTCTTTGCCCTGGCCGATGCTCTGGGGCTCGAGCATTTCGGCGTTGTCGCGCATGACTGGGGCGGCGTGATCGCATGGGAGGCACTGCACGCCGATGCCGCCAGGCGCATCCGCCTGGCCATCATTGCCAATGCGCCGCACCCGGCCCTGTTTCAGGAGCGCCTGTTCACCAGCCCGGCCCAGCGCGCCGCCAGCCAGTATATCCGCCAGTTCCGCGACCCGGCCACCGACGAGGCGCTGGCCACCGAGGGGCTGGCGCCGCTACTGCTGCGACTGTTCGGCAAGGGCACCTTTGCCGCGATGGAACCGACCGAACGCACCGCCCTGCTCGAGCGCTGGCACGAGCCGGGCGCGGCGCAGGCCATGCTGGCGTGGTATCGGGCCAGCGCGATCCGCGTGCCGGCGTGGGACGCGCCGCTATGCGTGCCCGATGGCTGGCAGGGCCTGCCCGAAGCACGCATCCGCGTGCCGGTGCTGACGCTGTGGGGCGAAAAAGACGCCAACCTGCCGGCCGACAATCTGGTGGGCCTGAACGAGATCTGCACGCAACTGACCATACGGCGCCTGCCGGGCGTGGGCCATTTCGCGCCATGGGAAGCGCCCGCCGCCGTGAACGAAGCGATCGAGGCGTTCCTCGCGCGGCACCGCCTCTAGCTTTTTGGCGAAGCCGACATTGGCGATTTCTGCGATCGAATCATCCCCCGCCAAGGCAGTTGCCCTTTTGGCCCGCCCAACGTAAGGCGCAGGGCATGTCTGACAGTCCGAACCCGCTCGCGTCCGGCGCCCAGCCGCAGTCTTTCGCGCCGCTCACTTTCGCCGTGCCCAAGGGCCGCATCCTCGACGAGGCGCTGCCCGTGATGGCGCGCGGCGGCGTCGTGCCCGATGCCGAGTTCCATGACAAGAAGTCGCGCGCGCTCTCCTTTGCCTGCGAAGGCTCGGACATGCGGCTCATCCGCGTGCGCGCGTTCGACGTGGCCACTTTCGTGGCGCATGGCGCGGCGCAGGTGGGCATTGTCGGCTCGGATGTGGTTGACGAATTTGCCTATGCCGACCTCTATGCGCCGGTCGACCTCGACATTGGCCACTGCCGCCTGTCGGTGGCGGAACCTGTCGTGCCCGCGCACAGCAGCAAATTTGCCGATAGCCACCTGCGCGTGGCCAGCAAATACCCCAACCTCACCCGCCGCCATTTCGAGCGGCAGGGCATTCAGGCCGAGGTGGTCAAGCTGAACGGCGCGATGGAGCTGGCGCCGCTGCTGGGGCTGGCGGGCCGAATCGTCGATCTGGTCTCGACCGGGCGCACGCTGAAAGAGAACGGGCTGGTCGAGAGCGAGGTCATCATGCAGATTTCCGCGCGCCTCATCGTCAACCGCGCCGCGCTGAAAACCGACCCGCGCGTGGGCGAACTGGTCGAGCGGTTCCGCGCCGCCGTTGCCGAAAGCCGCACCGCATGATCCGCCTCGACACCAGCGATGCCGGTTTCGCGGCCGATTTCGCCCGCATCGTGGCCGACCGGCGCGAGAGCGATGGCGATGTGGCAGGCGCTGTCTCGGCCATTCTGGCCGATGTGCGCGCACGCGGCGATGCTGCACTTGCCGACTATACCGAGCGGTTCGACGCCCACCCGCTGAACGGCGAGGCCGACTGGCGCATCGACGCGCAAGCCTGCCGCGCCGCCTTCGACGCGCTGGACCCGGCGCTGCGCCGGGCGCTGGAAACGGCGGCACAGCGCATCACCGCCTATCACGCCGCGCAAAAGCCCGAGGACCGCGACTATACCGACGCCGTTGGCGTGCGGCTGGGCGCGGTGTGGCGCCCGGTGGATGCCGCCGGCCTGTATGTGCCGGGTGGCCGCGCGGCCTACCCCTCCTCGCTGCTGATGAATGCCATTCCGGCCAAGGTCGCAGGGGTCGAGCGGCTGGTGGTGGTAACGCCCACCCCGCGCGGCACGGTAAACCCGCTGGTGCTCGCCGCCGCGCATCTGGCCGGCGTCGACGAGATCTGGCGCGTGGGCGGCGCGCAGGCGATCGGCGCGCTGGCCTATGGCACGGACCGTATCAAGCCGGTCGACGTGATCACCGGCCCCGGCAACGCCTATGTCGCCGAGGCCAAGCGCCAGCTCTATGGCGTGGTCGGCATCGACATGGTCGCCGGCCCGTCCGAGATTCTGGTGATCGCCGATGCGAAGAACGATCCCCAGTGGATCGCCGCCGACCTGCTGAGCCAGGCCGAGCATGACCCTGTCGCCCAGTCGATCCTGATCACCGACGATGCCGCCTTTGCCGATGCCGTCATCGCTGCGGTCGAAACCGAACTGCAGGCGCTGGCCACGCAAGCCACCGCGCGGGCCAGCTGGGAGGCGTTCGGCGTGGTCATCACCGTTGCCGATCTGGCCGCCGAAGCCCCCGCGCTGGCCAATGCGCTGGCCGCCGAGCACGTCGAGGTCGCCACCGACGATCCGCAGGCGATGTTCGCGCAGATCCGCCATGCCGGTTCGGTGTTCCTCGGCCGCCACACGCCCGAGGCGGTGGGCGACTATGTGGCTGGGCCCAACCACGTTCTGCCCACCGGGCGCCGGGCGCGTTTCGCCTCGGGCCTCTCGGTGCTGGATTTCATGAAGCGCACCAGCTTCATTCAACTCGATGCCGGCGCGCTGGCTGCCATCGGCCCCGCGGCCGTGGCGCTTGCCGATGCCGAAGGTCTGCCCGCCCATGGCCGTTCGGTGGCCGTGCGGCTTGGCCAATAACAGGAATTTGCCCATGAACCCGCGTTCCCAGTCCCGCGCCGCCGCCCGCCTTGCCGCCGTGCAGGCGCTTTATCAGCACGAGATGGAGGGCACCGACATTGCCCCCCTGCTCGACGAGTTTCACCGCCACCGCCTGGGCGCCGAGATTGACGACGTGCAGCTGGCCAAGGCCGAGACGGCGTTCTTCGACGATCTGGTCAAGGGCGTGCTGGCCCGCCGCGAGGAAATCGACACGCTGGTTTCGGGCAAGCTGGCCGAGGGCTGGCGGCTGGAGCGGCTGGACAAGACGATGGTGCAGGTGCTGCGCGCCGGCACGTACGAACTGCTGGCCCGCGCCGATGTCTCGACCGGCACGGCGATCACCGAATATGTCGATGTGGCCCATGCCTTCTTCGAAGAGCGCGAGGCCAAGTTCGTGAACGGCGTGCTCGACGCTGTGGCAAAGTCGGTGCGCCCGGCCGCTTGACCGGCGAATTCGCCTTCATTCAGGCCCTGCGCGCGCTGGCAAGCGATCCAGCCGCGCGCGGGCTGAGCGATGATTGCGCGGTGCTGCCCTTTGGCGGCGAGGTGCTGGTGCTCACGCATGACGCCATTGTGGCGGGGGTGCATTTCCCGCCCGATGCCGATCCGGCCGATGTGGCATGGCGGCTGGTGGCAACCAATATCTCGGATCTGGCAGCCAAGGGCGCCGAGCCGGTTGGCGTGCTGCTGGCCTATCAACTGGCCGGCGGCGAGGAACGCTTCCTGCAGGGGCTGGCCGAGGCGCTGGCCGAATATGGCGCGCCCTTGCTGGGCGGCGATACGGTTGGCCTGCCGGCGGGGGCAGCGCAAACGCTGGGCCTGACCGCGATTGGCCGGGCCACCTGCGCGCCGGTGCCGGGCCGCGATGGTGCCCGCGCTGGCGATGCGCTATATATCACCGGCCCGGTTGGCGCGGCGATGATGGGGTATGAAGCCCTGTGCCGGGGCGAGGCCGATCCGGCCATGACCCAAGCGTACCGCCGGCCGCGCGCATTGCTGGCGCAGGGGCGCGTGCTGGCGCCTGTGGTGCATGCGATGATGGATGTCTCGGACGGGCTGCTGCTCGATGCGGCGCGCATGGCGCGGGCCTCGGGCGTGAGCTTTGCCATCGATCGCGCCGCCGTGCCGATTGCCGCCCCCGAAGCGCGCCGAGACGATGCGCTGCGCTGGGGCGATGATTACCAGCTGTTGTTTGCCCTGCCCGATGGGATCGCGCCGCCTGTGCAGGCCTTTTGCATTGGCCGGGCGGTGGCGGCCGGTGCCGCGCCAATCCTGCTGGATGGCGCGGCCCTCGATGAAGAGGCTGGCTTGGGGTATCGGCACTAGCCCCCTCACCAAGCCCCCCGCTTTCGTCAAAAATGGGTGTAGTCGACCCCGCGCTGCTCGAGAATGGGGCGCATTTCGGCCAGCATCGGCTTGCACAGATGCGCCGGGATGTTGGGGTAGAGATGGTGCCCCAGATGCCCCTCGATCCAGTAGGACAGCGGGTAGAAATTCGCCTGGAACAGCCGCGTGTTGCCATAGCGGCTGGTATCATCATGGGGCGAGTGCGGCTCCCAGCTCAGCCCCACGCGGATGTGGCCAAGCCCGGTCCAGCGCGGCAGCCACCAGCAGCAGGCCACTTCGATGGCATAGCCGGCCTGCGCCATGGCGATGAAGAAGAACATGCCCGCGATGTACATGAGGATGGCATTGCGAAACGCCTTCTTCGCCTCGGGCGTGCCGATCTCCTCGACCATGATGCGGCGGATGTGGTGCAACTGCGAGGTCTTGCCGGGCTGGCGGTTCAGCCAATATTTGAAAATGGCCGCCGGCAGGGTGGGCGCGATATCGGGATAATCGGGGTCACGCAGCGGATCGTTGGTCCACTTGTGATGCTCGAGATGGGTGATCTGCGCGATCTTGTAAGGCAGCAGCAGCGGGAACATGCCCAGATAGCCCACCAGCTGGTTCCAGAAGCGGCCCTTGCTGCCCTTGCGGCCCATATTGTCGTGGATCGCCTCGTGCGCGACGATATAGCCGCCGGTGGTGAGCAGCGAGGAGGCGATGAAAGCGGCCCACAGCGGCACGATCTTGAGAATGGTGAGCGGCAGCAGCGAGGCCCAGACCGCAAAGCCCACCACCGTAAGCGCCACATAGCGCCACATCTGCTTCTGGCCCATCTCGTAGTATTTCTTGGCGATGGCCCGCTCCTGCTGCAGCAGGGTGCGGCGCACATAGGCGTCCAGCCTGTCGCCCCGGCCCAGCGGGATGGCGGGCACATCGGCCGCAGGCAGGTCGCGCACAGGCGCCAGCCCCTCGGCCGAGCCACGGTCGGGGCAATCCACCGGCGCCTCGTCGATGATGAGCAGCTTTTCCATCAGCGGATCGCCGCCCACAGCCTTTGCGGTGTCCACGGACTGGCCGCCTTCGATCTCGCCGCTCACAGCCAGCGCCCCCGCCACACGGCATAGAGGCCCCAGGGCGCGCCGATCAGCACACCAAAAGTGGCGTGCGACAGGCCGAAGGGCGCGGCGATGTGCCACACCTGCATGATCTGCGCGATGAGCGGGGCGATAAAGCCGATGCCGAACAGAAACGGCAACCAGTAGATCAGTTGCTTGATGGCGGATTCCATGAACGTCCCCAACCTTGCGCGCCGCGGCGCGAAGCCCAATGACCGCAAGCCAAGCCTTCATGCCGACCGGCCCCAACCAGCCCGCATGCGCCCCGCCCGCCGCGATGCAAGCCCGCATGGCCCCTGCCCCAAAGGGCCATGGAAGCATCCGGAAGGCATCGTTAACTTCTCATAAACCATTAAAAGCGGCAAGAAAACTTGATCTTGGGCAATTGTTTGCACGGCGTCCCGTTTCTGGCCGGGTGCCACCATGCGGGCTTGCGCCTTTGCGCTTTGGCCCTATAGCTGTGAGTGATGGGTATTGCCTGTCGACAAGGGCAAGCCCGCATGGTTGTTCGGAAAAATCCTTCCGCAACGGCCAAGCAGAGGGGATTGCCTATGAACCTGGTGCTTATCGCCATCGGCCTTGGGCTGCTGGCCATTGTCTACGGTATCTTCACCACACGACAGGTATTGAGCGCGCCCGCGGGGTCGGCGCGCATGCAGGAAATTGCCGCCGCCATCCAGGAAGGCGCGCAGGCCTATCTGAAGCGGCAATATTCGACCATCGGCTTTGTGGGCGTGGTGGTGGCGGTCATCATCGCCATCACGCTGGGGTCGGTCTCGGCGGCGGGCTTCGTGCTGGGGGCGGTGCTGTCGGGCGCGGCCGGGTTCATCGGCATGAATGTCTCGGTGCGCTCGAACGTGCGCACCGCCGCGGCTGCCCAGCATGGCCTGCAAAGCGGGCTGACGCTGGCCTTTCGCGCAGGCGCCATTACCGGCATGCTGGTGGCGGGGCTGGCGCTGCTGGCGATTGCCGGCTTCTATGCCTATCTCATTGGCCCGGCGGGCCACACGGTGGGCGGCGATGACCGCACCGTGGTGCAGGCACTGACCGCGCTGGCCTTTGGCGCCTCGCTCATCTCGATCTTTGCGCGGCTGGGCGGGGGTATCTTCACCAAGGCGGCCGATGTGGGCGCCGACCTGGTCGGCAAGGTCGAGGCCGGCATTCCCGAGGACGACCCGCGCAACCCGGCCGTTATCGCCGACAATGTGGGCGATAATGTGGGCGACTGCGCCGGCATGGCCGCCGACCTGTTCGAGACCTATGTGGTGACGGTGGGCGCAACGATGGTGCTGACCGCGCTGCTGGTAAAGGGCGCGGGCGATCTGTTGATGCCGCTCATGGCGCTGCCGCTGCTGATCGGAGGCGTGTGCATCGTCACCTCCATCATCGGCACCTATTTCGTGCGGCTGGGCGGCGGGCGCAACATCATGGGGGCTATGTACAAGGGGTTCCTTGTCACCGCTGTGCTTTCGGTGCCGGCCATCTGGCTGGCCATGCAATATGCGCTGGGCGACATGGAGGCCGCCGTTGGCACGGGCAGCGCGGTCAACGGGCGCATGCTGTTCTATTGCGCCTTGCTGGGGCTGGCCATTACCGGCCTCATCATCTGGATCACCGAATATTACACCGGCACCACCTATCGCCCGGTGCGCTCGATCGCGCAGGCCAGCGTGACCGGCCACGGCACCAATGTCATCCAGGGCCTGGCCATCAGCCTCGAGGCGACCGCCCTGCCCACTCTGGTGATCGTGACGGGCATTATCGCAGCCTACAAGCTGGCGGGCCTGCTGGGCATTGCCTATGGCGCGACGGCCATGCTGGCGCTGGCGGGCATGGTGGTGGCGCTCGACGCCTATGGGCCGGTAACCGACAATGCCGGCGGCATTGCCGAAATGGCCGGGCTGGACGATGCCGTGCGCGAAAAGACCGATGCGCTCGACGCTGTGGGCAACACCACCAAGGCGGTGACCAAGGGCTATGCCATCGGCTCGGCGGGCCTTGCGGCGCTGGTGCTGTTTGCCGCCTACACCACCGACCTGCGCGAGTTCTTCCCCGAACTGCACGTCGATTTCAGCCTCGAGAACCCCTATGTGATCGTGGGCCTGCTGCTGGGGGCGCTGCTGCCCTATCTGTTTGGCGCCATGGGCATGACGGCGGTGGGCCGCGCGGCAGGCGATGTGGTGGTCGATGTGCGCGATCAGTTCCGCACCAATCCGGGCATCATGGCGGGCACCTCGCGGCCCGACTATGCGCGCACGGTCGACCTTGTGACCCGCGCGGCGATCAAGGAAATGGTAGTGCCCAGCCTGCTGCCGGTGCTGGCGCCGGTGGCGGTCTATTTCATCATCTCGTGGGTGGCGGGGCGCCAGAACGGCTTTGCCGCGCTGGGCGCGCTGCTGCTGGGGGTGATCGTGAGCGGGCTGTTCGTCGCGCTCTCGATGACCAGCGGCGGGGGCGCGTGGGACAATGCCAAGAAATACATCGAGGACGGCCACCACGGCGGCAAGGGATCGGACGCGCACAAGGCGGCCGTGACCGGCGACACCGTGGGCGACCCATATAAGGATACCGCCGGGCCGGCGGTCAACCCCATGATCAAGATCACCAATATCGTCGCGCTGCTGCTGCTGGCGGCGCTGGCGGGATAATTGCACGGGGCCGCCGGCCTTGCCGGCGCGCCCTTTCGTTTCAAGGCGGCCCGACCGCCCATGTGCCGGCGCCCTGCCCTTTGGCAAAGCGCCAACTGCGCCCGCTCTTCCGCATCCGACCCACCTGGCGGAAGGCGGGCAGCTTTTCCCGATGCCGCCTTGCGCACCGTTAGCACTTCTTTCGCCTTCGCCTGATAGCGCTGTGCCGAAGCGGCACATGCGAGCCGCGGAAAGCAAGGTTTTCTTGGCCAGTCAGCCGCATTTTGAGCACGCAGGCACGCCTGCGCCCGTCAGGCTTACGCGCGCGCAGCCCTTGCAGGTTATTGCCTGCGCGTGGCGCGACATGACCGCGCCGGCAGCCGTTGCCGCATGGGATGCCCTGGCCGCGCGTGCCAGCCAGCCCAACCCGTTTTTCGAAAGCTGGTATCTGCTGCCCGCGCTGTCAGCGCTCGATCCCAATGGGCGATTGCGCATCCTGCGGGTCGAGGCCGACGGCGCGTTGATCGGGCTGATGCCGCTGTGGCGAGACCTGCGCTATTATGGGCGGCCGGTGCCCCATCTGGCCGGGTGGACACACCCCAATGCCTTTCTGGGCGCCCCGCTGGTGGCGCGCGATGCCGAGGCGGCCTTCTGGCAGGCCCTGCTCGACTGGGCCGACAGATCGGCCGGCCTGGCGCTGTTCCTGCATCTGTCGGACATTCCCCTCGAAGGCGCGCTGTATGCAGCGCTGGCGGGCGTTCTGG
>DATMUT010000299.1:0-2667 GCA_035563755.1 Novosphingobium sp. | reverse complement strand
CCACAGCACCGGGGCCACGCCGAAACGCGCTTCGAAGCGGCGCAGGAAATTCTGCGTCAGCGCGATCTCGGGCAGCATGACCAGCACCTGCCGGCCCAGCCGGATCGCCTCGGCCACTGCCTCGAAATAGGTTTCGGTCTTGCCCGAACCCGTCACGCCATCGAGCAGGAAGGGCGCGAAGCCGCCCGAGCCATCGGCGCTCGCCCGCACGGCATCAACCATCTCGTCGGCGGCCATCTGCTGCCCGTCCGACAGGTCGGGCACGGCATGTTCGGGGTCGGCGGGCGGATAGGGGCGGTCGAGATCGACCCGCAGCGCCTCGATCAGCCCGGCGCCGGCCATGCCCCGCAGCACGCCCTCGGTCACACCGGCAATCTCGGCCAGCTCGCGCAATGTCCCCTGCGCGCGTTCGGTGGATGCGCCGGCCAGCCGCTCGAAGGCGGCCTTGCGCTGCGCGGTCAGGCGCAGCCCCTCGGGCGGCTCGCTGGCCGACAGGCGGTATTCGGTCATGCTGCGCCCGCCCTGCAGCGCCGCGCTGCTCGACAGCGCCATGCGCGCGACCGAGGCGAGCGGGGCGCAGTAATAGTCAGAGGTCCACTCGATCAGCCGCCGCAGCGGGGCGCCCAAAGGCGGCACCGGCAGCACCGAGAGCAGCGGCCGCAGCCGATTGTCGCCCACCGTCTCGCCGGGCAGGCGCTCGGTTTCCCACACGATGCCCAGCACCTGGCGCGGCCCCAGCGGGGCCACCACCACGCTGCCGAATTCGACCGTCATGCCATGCGGCACGCGGTAATCCAGCGCCATCAGCGCATTGTTCATCACCAGCAGGCGAACGCGATCCATGCCTGCCCTATGGGGATGGCGCCGCGTCTGGGCAAGAGGGGCGCAAGAGGGTTGGGTTCGGGCGGCGCTGTGCCTATAGGCAGCCTACGCAAACGGATTCGCCACGGATTCGCCACAAAACAGACATGGCCAGCGCGGCGCGCGCACGTTCGCCCCTGGCCCCAACCGCAGGAAACGCCCCATGAAATTCTTCGTCGACACCGCCGAAATCGCCGACATCAAGGATCTGGCCGCCACCGGCCTGCTTGATGGCGTGACCACCAACCCCAGCCTGATCGCCAAGTCGGGCCGCGATTTCCTGGAAGTGACCAAGGAAATCTGCGCCATCGTCGATGGCCCGGTTTCGGCCGAGGTGGTCAGCCTCGACTATGAGAACATGATGCGCGAGGCCGAAATCCTGCGCAAGATCGCCGACAATGTCTGCATCAAGGTGCCGCTCACCATCGACGGCCTCAAGACCTGCAAGGCGCTGAGCAGCGAGGGCACGCAGGTCAACGTCACGCTGTGCTTCTCGGCCAATCAGGCGCTGCTGGCGGCCAAGGCTGGCGCTACCTTCGTCTCGCCCTTCGTTGGCCGCCACGACGACAACGGCTTTGACGGCATGGCGCTGATCGAGGACATCCGCCTCATCTACGACAACTACGCCTTCGAGACCGAGATCCTGGTGGCCAGCGTGCGCCACGGCGTGCACGTGCTGCAGGCCGCCAAGATTGGCGCCGATGTGATGACCGCCCCGCCGGCCGTCATCAAGGGCCTGTTCAAGCATGTCCTGACCGAGAAGGGCATCGAGGGCTTCCTTGCCGACTGGGCCAAGACCGGGCAGAAGCTGTAATTCACGCAATTTAATACGGAATCGCAAAGTTGGCGGAAGATACCCCTCTCGATCGTTTCAAGCTGGCGCTGACGGGCGCCGCGCGCGCCATGGCGGGCGAGGCCGAGATCGAGATCAACTGGACCGCCGACAATCCCGGCCAGTCGGGCGGGCACTTTCGGGTGCCTGTTCCGGGCCGGGTGAATGCGCCGGGCCGCGAGGTGCCGCGCGATGCGGCCATGGTGGCGCGCGGCCATGCCGATTCCTATGCGTTGAAACTGCGGCACCACAATGCCGCCCTGCACGCCCGCGCCTTGCCATCCGAGCCGGTGGCGCGGGCCTGCTATGACGCGGTGGAGCAGGTGCGCTACGAGGCGCTGGGCGCGCAGGGCTACGAGGGTGTGCGCGTCAATCTGGGCGCCGCGCTCGATCAGCGGATTGCGTCCGACCCCATCACCCGCGCGCCCCGCGCCGAGGATGTGCCCATGCAGACCGCGCTGCAACTGCTGCTGCGCGAACACCTGCTGCGCCAGCCCATTCCCGAACCCGCGCGCGAGGGCGTGGAGATGGTGCGCGAATGGATCGAGGCGCGCACCGGCGGCGACTTTTCCGCCCTGGCCGAGAGCCTGACCGACCAGAAGGCGTTTCAGGCGCTTTCGCTCGACATGCTGCGCCACCTTGACCTGACCCAGCCCGAGCAGACCAGCGACCCGGGCGAGGACGAGGACGAGGACGAGGGAGAGCAGGACACCGAGGAGCAGCAGGACGAGGAGCAGGCCGGGCAGGAGCAGCAGCCTGTCGAGATGGCCGCCGACCGCTCTCAGGGTGACGAGCAGGGCGAGAGCGACACCCAGACCGAACTGAGCGACGACGAGACCACCGAGGACGCGGGCGAGGACAGCGACGAGGGCATGTTGCCCGTGCGCCCCAACCGCCCCTGGACCGACCTGCCGGCGGACTTCGAATATCAGGTCTTTACCGAGCAGTTCGACGAGATCGTGGCCGCGCAGGAC
>DATMUT010000298.1:0-7646 GCA_035563755.1 Novosphingobium sp. | reverse complement strand
GGGCGCACCACCATCTCGACCTCGGCGCCGCGGATGCGGGCCGAGCCGGCGTTGGTGATGAAGCTGAAGGCGCCGTTCGCGCTGGTGGCCGAGACCTGCAGGTTGCTCCAGTCGATCTGGAACAGGGCGACGTTCAGCGTCACCTTGCGGTCGAGCCACTGCGACTTGACGCCCACCTCATAGTTCCACAGCGAGTCCGGCTGGAAGGCGACCAGCGCCGTGCCCAGACCCGGCACGTTGTTGGCCCCGCCCGGGCGGAACCCCTTGGCCGCGCTGGCATAGACCATCAGGTCGCGGTTGAACTGATAGCTGGCGTTGAACTTGCTCACCCAGCCCTTGGCGCTGGCGTTCACCTCGGAATAGGGCGTCACATAGGACTGGGTGATGTAATTGCTCACCAGCACCTCGCCGCCCACGACCTTGTTATAGTCGAAGTGGCGGATGCCTGCCGTGAGCGAGAGCTTGCTGGTGGGGTGGATGGTCGCCTCGCCAAAGAAGGCGGTCTGGGTCTGGTGGTCGGTGATGTAGCGCCAGGCGGTGTAGTCCTGCATGGTGGTCGGCACGATGGCCTGCCCGGTCGAGGCGTCGGCCTGCACCACCTGGCTGTCGACGCGGTCCTTGCGCTTCTCGTAATAGACGCCAACCGTGTAATCGAGGAACTTCTTGAACAGGCTGCCCGACAGGCGGGCCTCATTGTTCCAGCTGTCCATGCTCATGGGCTGGTACAGGATGCCGGGCAGGCGGCTCAGCGCGTAGGTGGTGTAGGTGGTCAGCTGCGAGCTCGAGCAGCTGCTCGGCGTGGTGCCGGTGGTGTAGCCGATGTAGTTTTTGCACGAGGTGGCGTTGGCGCGGTTGGCGTAAAGCGTTGGCGTATAGTCGCTCGAACGCAGCAGATCCCAATTGTAGTGCGAGGAGGTCAACGTCAGCTCGCCAAAGCCCAGCTGCACCTTGGCGGTCAGGTTGAACAGGCGCAGATAGTCGGTGTTCTTGCCGATGGCCTGCGCATCGGTGGTGTAGGCCTGCGCGCCCAGCCGCTGATACCAGCTCGACTGGCCGTCCTGAATGCTCTTTTGCAGCGTGGCCGAGCCATAGATGGTCAGGATGTCGGCCGGCTTGAAGGTGACCATCGCGCGGCCGCCATAGGATTTGGTGCCGTTGATGTTCTGCTTGTTCAGATAGCTGTCGTCGACATAGCCTTGGCGCTTGTCGTAATAGCCGACCACCCGCAGCGCCAGCTTGTCGGTCACGATCGGCATGTTGATCATGCCCTTCATGTACCAGCCGGGGCCGCCGTCCTGCATGGCGGTGGCCTGCCCCTCGACGGCGCCTTCATAGCGGCTGGTGTTGGCCTTGTTGTACAGCACCCGCAGCGTGCCGCCCATCGAACCGGCGCCATAGAGCGTGCCCTGCGGCCCGCGCAGCACTTCGACCTGCGAGACGTCGAACAGGTTGACGTCGGGGTTGGTCGAGGCGGCGTCCTGCGTGGTGCCGTTCGGCCCGGTCAGCGGCGATTCGTCGTAATAGAGACCAACGGTGGCCTCGCCCGCCGCGCGCACGCCGCGAATGGTGATGCGCCGCGCGGTGGGGCTGTTGCCCTCGACCTGCATGTTGGGGATCTGGCGGAAATAGTCGTTGACGCTGGTCGCGCCCAGATGGGTCAGCGTCTGCTCGGTCACGGCCGAGATGCTGACCGGGGTCTGCTGCAGGTTCGTCGCGCGCTTGAGCGCGGTCACCACGATGTCGCCCTGTTCGCTCTGGGGCGGGGCGGCATCGGCGGCTTGCGGATCGGCAGGGGCGGCGGGCGCGGCGGCAAAGGCGGGCGCCGCGCTCAGCGCCGTCACCGCAGCGCAGGACAGCAGCAACGAACGCAGGGTGTTGCAAGCAGACATAGGACATTTCCCTCATTCGGGGCGGGTTCTCTACCCGCCTTCTGAAAGAGAGAGACGTGATGGCTGGCTGGCACCTCACCCGTGCGGGTGAGGCAAAAGTCACAAATGCGTCATTTGGCGTAGGATATCGGGCGCAACAAAATCGCGCGCCCAGCGTCAATGCCCGCCTGGCGTCAGTGCCCGCCCGGCGTCAGTGCGCGCGCAGGCGAATGCAGCCCGCGCCCGGCGTGCTGTCAACGCGGGCCATGCCATAGGCGGCCAGCGCCTGCGCCACGGCCTGCACATCGCCGGTATGGAACACGCCGCTGATCCGCTTCTGCCCCAGCGCCGCATCCTCGAGCGCAAGGCATTGCGTGGCCTGATCGGGCGAATGGCGGTTCATATCCTCGACCACCTCGGCAAGCCGGGCGTTGTCATAGGTCACCTGCCCGCTCATCCATTCGGTAGGCTGGCTGCCGGCAAAGCGGCTGGCGCTGGCGCCATGGCCGGAAATGGCGATCTGCATGCCGGGCGAGAGCGTGGCCACCTGCGAGAGCGCCGGCATGTCCACCCGGATGCGCCCTTCGACCAGCGCGGCAACGGTGCGCTGGCCGTCGATGTGCACGTCAAAGGCGGTGCCCAGCGCCGTGATCGACGAGCCGCGCACCGAAACGATAAAGGGGTGCGCCTTGTCCTTGGCCACCTTGAAGAAGGCGCGGCCGGCCAGCAGGTCGACCTGCCGCTGCGCGCCAAAGGGCGCCACGCGCAGGCGCGATGCGGCATCCATCGTCACCACCGAACCATCGGCCAGGGTAATGCGGCGCGTCTGGCCAACGCTGGTCTGGAATTCCATCGTGGGGGCAGGGGCGGGCACTTCGGGGCGGTGCATCCAGGCCAGCGCCCCGGCGCCCAGCATGGCCACCAGCGCGGCGGCGGCAGGCAGGGCGCGGCGCGGGGCCGGGCGGACGGCATCGTTGGCCGCTTCGGGCGGCAGCGCCAGCGCCTCGCCGGCCATGGTGCGGGCCGGGCCAGTGCCGCGCGCCGCGCCCAGCATGGCGTTCAGCCGCTCGATCTGGCTCCATGCCTTGCGATGCGCCTCATCCTCGCCCAGCCAGGCGGAAAAGGCCTGCGCATCCGCCGACATCGCGCTGCTGCCGTGCAGGCGCGCATACCAGGCGGCGGCCTGCTGGGCCGCGTCGGGGGCGCCTGCGTCGGTCGCGCCAATCTGGGTCATATATCCTGCATCCGGGCCATCAGCTTGTGCATGGCCCGCATGATGTGTTTTTCCACCGCGCTGACCGAGATGCCCATGTGGCGGGCAATCTGCGGATAGGTCATCTCCTCGAAGCGATGCAAGACAAATGCCTGCCGCGTGCGTTCGGGCAGGTCGGTCAGGGCGGCTATGACCTGCGCCAGTTCCTCGCGCGCGGCGACTACCCTCTCGGGCGAGATTTCCTCGACCGGGTGGTGCCGGTCCTCGAGCGGTTCGTGCAGCGTGTGGGCGTGGCTGGTCTGCGAGCGATGGCGGTCGGCCAGAACGCTGCGCGCCACGCGCATCACATAGCCGCCGGGATGGGCAATCGCCTCGCCCGGGCCGGTGGCGCGGGCATGCAGGCGCAGCGCTGCGTCCTGCACCAGATCCTCGACATCCTGATGGTTGGCCCGCCGGCCAAAATAGCCGCGCAGCGCGCGCAGCGGGGCCAGCAGGTCGCCCCCGCCCGCCTCCTCGCCCAGATCGGCGCGCCGCGCCACCAGAGCCATGCCCTGTGTCGCCGTCGGCTTTGATAAAACCCCATCGCTCATGCCGCGACTTCCCCTGACGCCCGCAACATATGACAGCCAGACTACAGACAGCTTGCCCAAAGGCAACAGGGTGTTATGTTTCTTTCCATGCTCCCATTGTGCAGGCGCACCCGGCGGCGGCGGCGCGCTGCAACGGCCCGATTGCGTGCGCCCGGCCTGTTGCCGGCGGCATTGCTGGCGGCTGCCGGGTGGGTTGGCGGATGCGCTGGCGCGGCCGGTGTCGCGCAGGCCGGCACCTCTCCTCAGGCCGAAGGGGTGCCGCTTGGCCCGGCGCTGGCGGCGCTGGCGCGCGAGGGCGGGTGGCAGGTGCTGTTTACGCCCGATGTCGTGGCTGGCTGCCGCGTTGCCGTGCCCGAGGCCGGGCATGTGCCTGCCTCGCGCGCGCAGATCGAGCGGATGCTGGCGCCCTGCCATCTGCGGGCGCGCTGGCTGGCTCCGGCGCTGGTGCTGGTCGAAAGGCGGGTGGCGCCGCCCCATGCGCCGCCCCATGTCGAGGCACGTCTGCCGGCGCCCGTCGCTCCGCCACGCGCCGATGGCGCCGATATTCTGGTGACGGCCCTGCGCCACGAGACAAAGCTTCACCTCACGCCCATCGCCATGAGCGTGGCCACCGGGCAGGATCTGGGGCGCAGCAACGACGCATCGATGGCGGGCCTTGCGCGCCTGTTGCCGGCGCTGGGCCTGTTCGACACGGGCACCGCCCAGCAGCGCCTGATCCTGCGCGGCATATCGGGTTCGGGCGAGCCGACGGTGGCGGTCTATTATGGCGAGACGCCGGTAAGCGGCCCTGCGGGCACGACGCTCGACGCGGGCAGCGCCGCGCCCGATCTGGCGCTGGTCGATGTGGACCGGGTCGAGCTGATCCGGGGGCCGCAGGGCACTTTGTTTGGCGCCAGCGCCATGGGCGGGGCGCTGCGGGTGCTGTTCCACCGGCCCGATCTGGCCCGACCCTCGGCGCAGGTTTCGGGCGGCGTGGTGGCCACGCAGGGCGCGCCTGTGGGGGGCACGGCCAGCGGTGTGCTCAACCTGCCGCTGGTGCGCGACCGGCTGGGCCTGCGCATGGTGGGCTATGCCGAGGAGCAGGGCGGCTATGTGCGCAACGTCACGCTGGGGCTGGCCGACCGGGGCCGCCAGCGCAAACAGGGCGCGCGCGCGGCGCTGCTGTGGGAGCCGGCGCCGGGCTGGCAGGTCGAGGCGATGGGCGCCTATCAGCACCTCGACACGAACGACAGCCAGTATTGGACGGCGGCCAACGGCACGCACAATCTGGCGCAAACCACCGTGGTGCCCATGGTGAGCGATCTGGCCATGGCCAGCCTGACCGCCAGCGCTGCCCTGCGGCCCATGGCGCTGCTGCTCACCGCCTCGCACTACAGCTGGAAGCAGGTGCGCAATGGCGACTACAATGCCGTCATCAGCGGTGCGCGCAGCGACACGGCCGCCTGCCAGCGCTACGAGAACCAGAACAGCGCCTGTACGGCCGCGCAACTGGCCGACTATGGCGCCTATGTCGACAGCCGCATGCCGGCGGTGTTGCATCAGCCCTTCACGGTCATGGCCGACAGTGTCGAGCTGCGCGCCACCTCGCCCGCGCGATCGCGGCTGTGGACATGGACGGCGGGCCTGTTCATGCAGTCGCGCCGCGACCGGGCCGACAGCTATGCCGTGCGGGCCGACGCCACCACCGGCCAGATCATCGAGCCGCTCGACATTACCGGCTACCGTCACATCTCGACCGACCTGACGCAATGGGCGGTGTTTGGCGAGGTGACGCGCAATCTGACGGGGCGGTTGCAGGCAACGGCGGGGCTGCGCCATTTCAACTATCTGCGCACCGCGGCCAACAGCGTGCCGGTGCCCAATGTGATTACCGGCACTGCCGATGTCGACACGCTGGGCCGCCGCGCGCGCGAGGGCGGGCAGATTGGCAAGCTGGGCCTGACCTGGCGACCGGGTGCCCAGCGGCTGGGGCTGATGGTCTATGCTTCGGCCACGCAGGGGTACAGGCCGGGGGGCATCAACATCACGCCAGGGCTGGCGGCCAGCCAGATCACCTACCGCTCCGATTCGCTGGTCAGCTACGAGGTTGGTGCGAAATACCACCCGGCCAGCGGCGCGCTGGGGGTCGATGTGGCGCTCTACCACATCGACTGGTCCGACATGATCTATCAGGTGCAGAGCGCCAGCGGGGCCTTTTCGTACAATACCAACGTGGGCAATGTGGCGGTCGACGGGGGCGAGCTGTCGCTGCGCTGGGTGCCCTGGGCGCGCGGCAGCCTGCGCCTCGAGGCCAGCCTGAACAACGCGCACCTGACCGCCGACCAGCAGGTGGCGAGTGCTGCCGGCATGGGCCACCGGGGCGACAGCCTGCCCAATGCCCCGCGCACCTCGGGCAGCCTTGACTATACGCACAACCTGACGCCGGCGCGCGACCTGAGCGGATCGGTCACGGTGGGGGCGGCCTATGTCGGGGGCTATGCCTCGCAGTTCAATCCGGGCATGACGCTCTATGCGCGCACGGGCGCGGCTGTTACGCTGCGCGCGCAGGGCAATCTGGCCTATGGGCGCTATGGCCTTTCGCTCAGCATCGACAATCTGCTGGGCAGCAATGCGGCCGCGCGGGTGCAGCCCATGTCGGACGGCAGCACGAGGGTCTATGGCATTGCCCCGCGCACGCTGCGTCTGGTCGGTTCGGCGCGATTCTAGGGGTTAGGGGCTGGCGCGTGGGCTTTGCGCCCTTTAGAGGCGCGACCGGGGCGACAGGGGGAACGCATGACTGCCACGACCGGGACGCAAATGGACACGACACAGGCCGCAACGCAGGCAGGCGGGCGCACGCCCGACGTCTCGATCATCATGCCGTGCCTGAACGAGATCCAGAGCCTGCCGCACTGCATCGCCAACGCCAAGCTGGCCATCGCGCAGATCACGCAGGCCTATGGCCTGACCTGCGAGATCGTGATTGCCGACAATGGCAGCACCGACGGGTCGCAGGCCTATGCCACGGCGCAGGGCGCGCGCGTGGTGCCGGTGTCGCGGCGCGGCTATGGCGCGGCGCTGATTGGCGGGTGCGAGGGGGGCCATGGCCGCTTCCTGCTGATGGGCGATGCCGACGGGTCGTATGACTTCACCGATGGCGTGGCGATGATCGGCCGCCTGCTGGCAGGCGTTGACCTGTGCATGGGCTCGCGCTTTGCCGGCGGCATCGCGCCGGGCGCCATGCCCTGGAAGAACCGCTACATCGGCAATCCGGTGCTGACGGGCATGCTCAACCTGTTTTTCCGCAGCGGCATCGATGACGCGCATTGCGGCATCCGCGCCATCACCAAGCAGGCGTTCCTCGAATGCGGCCTGTCCTCGACCGGCATGGAATTTGCCAGCGAGATGGTCATCAAGGCCAGCCTGCTGGGCAAGCATATCGAGCAGGTGCCCGCCACGCTCAGCCCCGACCTGCGCGACCGCGCGCCGCATCTGCGCCCTTGGCGCGACGGATGGCGGCACTTGCGCTATCTGCTCATGCTCAGCCCAACCTGGGTGTTTGGCGTGCCCTCGCTGCTGGCCATGCTGGTGGCGCTGGGCATCTTTGGCGTGGGCGCGGCCTATGATTTTGGCTGGGCGCAGGGCACGCCGCCCTTTGGCGTGTCGTGGACGATCATTGCCGGCTTCCTGATGACGCTGGGCCATTTTGCCGCGATCATGGCGCTGGCCACGCACTTTTTCGGCGTGCGCAGCGGTTATCGCCTGCTGCGCCCGTGGTTCGTGGCGCTCCACCCGCTGATGACGCTGGAAAAGGCGCTGATCGGCGGCGCGCTGATGATCGTGGCGGGCCTGCTGGGCCTTGGCGCGATCGGCGTGAGCTGGAGCCGGGGCGGCTTCCTGCCCTTGCCGTCGGTGCTGCCGCTGGTGGCATCGGCGGCGCTGGCGGTGGTGGGGGCGCAAACGGCGCTGGGCGGCTTCCTGCTCTCGATCATCGCG